>CAZCRP010000058.1:0-12230 GCA_964501055.1 uncultured Acidimicrobiaceae bacterium | reverse complement strand
TCGCGTGGCGGCGCGCTGGCGAAGGAGGCGCGGAGGAGCAGCGACTCCGCCGCCGCTCGCAGCAGCTTGGCGGCGTTGTACTGGCCCTCTCTCTCGAGTTCGGCGGCGAGGCCGATCAGGTCGGCGGGCTCGGGGAGCGCGTCGTTCCGCATGGTCAGCCTCCTGCTGACGATCTCGTGGCGTCGGCACCATACCCAGGCATAACCTCGGGCCGTGTCCACCGAACTCGTTCGCCGGATCGGCATCTACGGCCGCTGCGTCGACGGCGGTGCCATTCTCCTGACTCGACTCTCGAACCGTGACCCCGACGTCGGACGTTGGACGCTGCCGGGCGGCGGGATGGACTTCGGCGAGACACCACAGGAGACGTTGCTGCGCGAGTTCCACGAGGAGACGGGCCTGGTGGCGGAGATCGGCCCGCTGCTCACAGTGCGGACACAGGTGTATCCGCCCACCGCGCACCGCGGGCCCCTGCACGCCGTGCAGGTCGTCTACTCGGTGCGGGCCTCCGGGGCCCCGGTCGTCGTCGAGTCGGACGGGAGCACGGCGGAGGCGGCGTGGGTGCCGCTGGTCGAGGCTTCCCGGCTGCCGTTGGTCGATCTCGCGCGCTGGGCATTGACCGGTTGATCGACCACACGGCGCGCAGGGTCGGCGTCCACAGCCTGCACCTCGTCGGGCAGGGACGGGAAGACTCGCTCGGATCCACCGTCGGATGGCACCCGCCGGGGCGACTCCCTCCGGTGGTCGAACGGATGCTCGACCGGGTCTCGGTACAGTCGCCGCCCATGATCGACGCCGACCGCACCCGCCACGACCTCGAGGAGCTGATCGCCATCCCCTCGATCACAGGACACGAGGGCGCGATCCAGGATCGCCTGGCCGAGATGCTGGCGGGAGACGGCCTGGCGGTGGAGCGATTCGACGGAGATCTCACCGCCCTCGCCACCGACCTCCGATTCCCCGGCACGGAGGTGGAACACGAAGGACTCCCAGTCGTCGTCGGGCGCTTCGACACGGGACTTCCCGGACCGACGATCATGCTCGACGCCCACGTCGACGTCGTTCCCCCGGGCGATCCCGCCACGTGGTCGACCCCGGCGTTCGTCCCCGCCGTCCGCGACGGAAACGTCTACGGCCGCGGGGCGTGTGACATGAAGGGAGGACTCGTCGCCGCCTTGGCGGCGATACGCGCCCTCGTCGCTCGACCTGCGGGCCTGACGGGCCAGGTGCTGCTGGCTCTGGTTCCCGGCGAGGAGGACGGGGGATCGGGATCGTTCGCCGTGATCCGCGCCGGCTACACGGCCGACGTCTGTGTCATACCCGAGCCCACCTCGCTCGACGTGGTCGTGGCTCACGGGGGAGCGATCACGTTCACCCTCGACGTTCCCGGCAAGGCGGCGCACGCCTCCATGCGGCGGGAAGGCGTGTCGGCGCTGGACAACCTGACGTACCTCGTGGAGGCCCTGCGGCAGGACGAGACGGAGCGCAACGCGGCGGAGTCCGATCCGCGGATGGCATCGATCGGCCTGCCGTACCCGACGATCATCGGCCAGGTCGAGGGCGGCAACTGGGCGTCGACGGTGATGGACCGGGTGGTGGCGCACGGTCGTTACGGCGTCACGGTCGCCCAGGACGCCGCCGACGCCGCCGCCGATCTGCGGAGGGCGGTCGATCGCGCCTGTGCGAGGCACCCCTTCCTGGCGGAGCATCCGGTCGAGGTGTCGATCTGGGGGGGACGCTTCGACTCGGCCACCGTGGCCTCGGACCACCCGTTGCCGGTGTCCCTCGCCGCTGCGCATCAGGCGGTCACGGCGGCGGACACCTCGCTCGTCGGAGTCCCGTACGGGGCAGACATGCGGCTGTTCGTGCAGGAGGCCGGGATTCCGACCGTCATGTACGGCCCGGGCAGCGCCCGCGCCGCCCACTCGGCCGACGAGCACGTTCCGCTCGACGAGGTGCTGGTGTGTGCCGAGGTGCTCTCAACCTGGGTGCGGGAGACCCTGGCAGGCTGAGGGTTCCTGCCGTCAGCCCGCTCCCAGTTGGTCGAGGACGAACGCGATGATCTCGGCCTCGTCCCGCCACTGGTCGTAGCGCCCCGACTTCCCGCCGTGCCCCGCCCCCAGCTCCGTCTTCAGCAGCAGGGGCCCCCGTTGGGTGGTCAGGGCACGCAGCGCCGCCACCCACTTGGCCGGCTCCCAGTAGGCGACCCGCGGGTCGTTCAGCCCTGCCGTCACGAAGATCGCCGGGTATTCGCGAGAGGGGTCGAGGTTCTCGTACGGGGCGTACGCCCGCATCCATCCGTACTGATCCTCCAGCTTGGGATTGCCCCACTCCTCCCATTCGATGACGGTGAGGGGGAGCGTCTCGTCGAGCATCGTGTTGATCACGTCGACGAACGGCACCTCGGCGACCATCGCCCGGAACAGCTCCGGCCGCAGGTTCGCCACCGCCCCCATCAGCAGACCGCCGGCAGATCCCCCGCGGACGGCGAGCCGGTCGGCGGTCGTGTACCCCGAGGCGACCAGATGCTCGGCGGCGGCGATGAAGTCGGTGAACGTATTCATCTTCTGCGCCAGCTTGCCGCCCTCATACCAGAGGCGGCCCATGGCGCCGCCACCCCGCGGGTGGGCGATGGCGAAGGCCACCCCCCGGTCGAGGAGTGACAGGCGGGGGATGGAGAAATACGGATCGACCGTCGCCTCGTACGCCCCGTAGCCGTAGAGCAGCGTCGGCGCAGGCAACGCCAACTCGCGGCGGCGAACATATGAGATCGGGACCCTGGTCCCGTCGCCGGCCGTCGCCCACAGCCGCTCGGCCACGTAGTCGGAGCGGTCGTACCCGCCGAGCACCGGCTGTTCCTTCACCACACTGCGCGCCCCGGAGTCCAGATCGACATCGATGATCTGCCGTGGGGTGGTCAACGATTGGTAGGCGATGCGGACGACGGAGGTGTCGAACTCATGGTTGGTGGCGAGTGCCACCGAGTAGACCGGCTCGGCGAAATCCAGCTCGCCGATGTCCTCGCCGGCGACGATCGTCAGCGACGTGAGACCCTCGATCCTGCCGCTGACCACGATGTGGCGGGAGAAAGCCTTGACCGCGTCCACCTTGCGCAGCGGGTCGTGGTCGATGACGATTTTCTCGTCGTCGGGGTCGTCGACCGCCACCGACAGCAGGCGTCCGTTGGGCGCTCCCTCATCGGTCACCACCAGCCAGCGACCGCCGTGATGATCGACCGAGTACTTCACCCCGTGTATGCGGGGACGGACCGGGACGAAAGCGCCGTCGGGCGTGGAGGCGTCGAGGTAGTGCACGTCGGCGGTGATCTGGCTCGACGCCTCCACCAGCACGTATGACCGGTCGGTCGTGTTGGCCACCTGGAGGAACATGCGATCGTCGGGCTCCTCGAATACCACGGCATCTTCGGCCGGATCCGATCCGACCAGATGTCGCCACACCCGGTCCGGTCTGTGCGCCTCGTCGAACGTCGTGTAGAACACCGTGCCCGAGTCGGCCGACCAGGCAGCGGTGTAGTACGTGCCGGGAATGGTGTATGCCAGATCTTCGCCGCTGACGAGATCGCGGATGCAGAGGCGGTAGGACTCGCTGCCGTCGGTGTCGTAGGAGTAGGCCAGGAGCCGATGGTCGGGTGACACGACGAACAAGCCGATGCCCAGGTAGTCGTTGCCCTCGGCGAGGACGTTGGCGTCCAACAGCACCTGTTCGGCGCCGTCCGGCCCCCCGTGCATCCGCACGAACACCGGATACTGGCGGCCCTCCTCGGTGCGGGTGGCATACCACCACTCGCCCCAGCGGGAGGGGGCGGTGAGATCTGTCTGCTGGGTGCGGGCGGCGATCTCCTGGAAGATCTCATCCCGGAACGGGACCAGCCGGTCCAGCACTGCGGCCGTGTGGGCGTTCTCGGCTGTGAGGTAGGCGATCGTGGCGGGATCGTCCCGGTCGCGGAGCCAGGCGTAGTCGTCGACGACGGTCTCGCCGAACAGGCTCCGTTCCACGGGACGACGCTGGGCGCGCGGCGGTGGGTTCGTCACGGCGGGCGACGGTAACCGATCGGGTGTCGTGTGCCATCCCCGGCGCGCCGGTCCTCACTACCGTCCCGCCGAATGGACCGCATCACCGATTGGTTCGGCGACGGTGACCTGACCGGCAGGGCCGTGCTCACCCTCATCCTCATCGGAGCGATCTTCCTGGTCCGCACCCTCGTGCTGCGGGCGGTCCGTTCCCGGGTCGAGCACGGCAGCGGTTATTTCCGCACGAAGAAGGTGGTTGGCTACGCGGCCACGTTCGTCGGGATCCTCGGCCTGGTCCGCATCTGGTTCGGAGGAGGTGGTGGCATCACCACCTACCTCGGGATCCTCTCCGCCGGCGTTGCCATCGCGCTGGCGAACGTCCTCGAGAACCTGGCAGGCTGGGTCTTCATCGTCACCCGCCGGCCATTCCGAGTCGGCGACCGGGTTGAGATCCAGGGACGCGCCGGTGACGTCGTGGACATCCGCGCCTTCCGGTTCTCCATGCTGGAGATCGGCAACTGGGTCGACGCCGATCAGTCCACCGGGCGGTTGATCCACGTCCCCAACGGCAAGGTCTTCACCGAGCAGGTCTCGAACTACACCGAAGGATTCCCCTACATCTGGGACGAGCTCGCGCTGTTGGTCACCTTCGAATCCGATTGGAAGCAAGCCGAGCGCATCGTCGCCGGGGCGCTCACCGAGCATGCCCCCGACACCAGCGCTCCCGCCGTGGTCGACGCCATCCGCGAGGCGGGGCACCAGTACCTCATCCGCTACCGCCACCTGACCCCGACCACGTATGTCTCGGTGAGGCCGTCGGGGGTGTTGGTGACGGGGCGGTACCTGGTCGGCGTGCGCACGCGCCGGTCGGTCGCCGACGCCCTGTGGAGATCGGTCCTCGACGCCGTGACGGACGAGGCGACTGTCGAGATCGCCTACCAGACGACTCGCATCATCCACCCCGATGGACTGTTGGTGCGGACCCAGTCGGAAGAATCCCAAGCCTGAACCGTCGCGCCACGTAGCCTGCCCGCCCGTGGCCTCCCTCTTCTCGCTCATGCCGGCGGGCGCCGGCCCCATTCCGCTGGAGCGGCTGGAAGCCGCCGCCGAGTCCGAGGACGTCGTCGTCGACTGTCTCATCGACGAGGAACTGTTCTGGCTGCGGGCAGGCGCGGAGCCCGACCCTGCCTACGACGAGCCCTACCTCTCGACCTTGGCCGGACCTGCCCGCGCAGCCGCCCTCGATTCGGGATTGCGAGTCCTGATCGCCAAGGGGATGGTCGACGTCGACCCCGACGCCCCCGAGACCTTCGAGCTGCTGGGCGTCTACGGGCTGTTGGCGGAGTGCCGCCAGACAGCTGCCTCGGTCACCAGGGCCGTGCTGGAGGTCGAACGCGAGCCGGCCATCAGGTTCGCCTTCCACCGGGTGAGCGACACCCTGGTCCTCGTCGAGGAGGTGTCCGACGACGGCTTCCACGACTTCACTTTCCAGTCGCTCGACTCCGCCGCTGCCTCCCTGTCGTCGATCTTCGACCGGCGCCGTTCGGCGGGGACCGAGAGCGGCGAGCATCGCCGCGCGGCGACTGCGGCCCAGTTCGCTCCCACATTGTCCGACCTGCTGGCGTCGGCGTCGCATGTCGTGAGGGTCTCCACCGGCCGGAGCGTGGACGGTTCTCCGGCTGACTCCACGCTCACCGTGTTCGGGCTGACCGACGCCGTCTGGGCGCACTGGCTCGACCCGACCGAGGGGCACCTGCTGGCGCGGACCGGCACGCCCGACCTGTTCGTCCTGGCGGCGGACGCCATCGCCGGGCGGACTCCTTCGCACTAGGTTCGCGTCGACTGAAGGAGGACACTTGGACATCGGCGTGCTGTCGCTGCTGTGGTTGCTGCTGATCGGACTCGTCGTCGGAGCCATCGCCCGGGCACTCGTGCCCGGTCCCGACCCGATGACCTGGTGGCAGACGATGCTGCTCGGAGTGGTTGGGTCCTTCGTCGGCGGCTTCCTCGGCTCGCTCTTCCCCGGCGGTCGCAGCCCCCTCGATCTCGGCCCGTCGAACATCGTGCTGTCGGTGATCGGCGCCGTCGTCACCCTGCTGATCTACCGCAGGGTGCGCGCCCCCCGCTGAATGTCGCATCGCGACCGCCGCGATGGCCGGCCGGCACGCCGGCTCCCCGAGTGGCTCATCGGTCTCCTGCTGGCCATCGTGCTGGTCGTGGCCGGGGCTCTGATCCTCACCGCCCTCGGCGCCGGCGACGACCCCACCTTCGACCCCGAGGGCGCGGTACACGTTCTCGACGCGTGAGCATCGTGAGTGGCGCTCCATGCTCCGGCCAGGCCGACAGACTCACGGTTCGGGTCGCACAGTCCGTTGGAAGGCGGTCTCGTCCTTCTACCTTGACGGGATGGCGATGGTGTGCGGTCAGTGATCGGGGTGAGGGACCGCGACCACTGTGAGCCCTTCGATGCCTGAGAAGTCCCCTGGGTTGCAGGTGTGGATTGGTAGGTCGTTGGAGATCGCTGTCGCGGCGATCATGGCGTCATAGGCGCGTGCTGCCGGCTTGCGCCCAGCGCGGTGCAACCCCGCGGCTACCAGGCCGAAGCTGCGGGCCGCGGCGGCATCAAATGGAAGTGACTCAAAGTCGGCTTCGGCTTGCTGAAGGTGGGCCTGGCGAGCGGATCGTTCCTTCTGGTTCGACGCCACAAGTGGTCCTACCGAGAGTTCGGCGAGGGTGATCGCCGTGATCTGCGGCTCGTCGGGAAGTGCGTCGGTGTCCTGGATCCTGCCGAGCAGGATCAGCGTGCTGGTGTCGAGGATCCCGCGGGACATCGATCAGAGGGCCGGATCGAGGACCTTGTCGAGGTCCTCACGCAGGTGGTCGGGGTCGACGGGCGGGAGGTGCCGCCGGCGTGAGATGACCACATCGAGCGGCACAGGTTCCTTGCGTAGGGGGCGCAGTTCGGCCACGGGTTTCCCTGCGCGTGTGATGGTGAGCCGCTCACCCTTGGCGGCGCGGTCGACCACGTCGCCTCCGTGGTTGCGCAGTTCGCGGATGGAGATCTCTGACATGGCCACAATGTATCACGCGTGATACGATGGTGGAAGGCGCCTTCCAGCGAACCCGGCGCGCTCGTCGTCGGCCGCTCGGTGTGGCCGGATCTGCTGACATCGCGATGTGGGTGGCAGTGGGGAGATCGATGCGTCTCGCTGAGTAGCACCGTATATTCCGCGGGGTTCGACCAGCCTGGAGCCCGCCATGCGTGAAGCAGTCATCGTCTCGACCGCCCGGACCCCGATCGGCAAGGCCTATCGGGGTCTCTTCAACGACACCGAGAGCCCGTCCATGGGCGGAATGGCGATTGCCGCCGCGGTCGAGCGGGCGGGACTGGAGGGGGGCGAGGTCGACGACGTCATCATGGGTGTCGCCATGCAGCAGGGCACCCAGGGCATCAATTCCGCCCGGGTGGCGGCCATCGCCGCCGGGCTGCCGACGTCGGTCGCCGGGATGTCGATCGACCGCCAGTGCTCGTCGGGCCTGATGGCAGTGGCCACCGCCGCCAAGCAGATCATGCTGGATGGCGCGCCGATCGTGGTCGCCGGCGGAATGGAGTCGATCAGCCTGGTGCAGAACGAGCACATGAACATGTACCGGGCGGCCGACCCGGCGGTGCTCGAGACCCGGCCCGACATGTACATGCCCATGATCGACACGGCCGAAGTCGTCGCCGAGCGGTACGGCATCGGCAGGGAGGCGTGCGACGAGTACGCGTTCCAGTCCCAGCAGCGGGTGGCTGCAGCCCAGGAGAACGGCCTGTTCGATCCTGAGATCATCGAGGTCACGACGACCAAGGCGGTGGTCGACCGGGAGACGGGGGAGACCACCAGCGAGCAGGTGACGCTGCGCCTCGACGAGGGCAACCGTCCCGGCACGACGCTCGAAGGCCTCGCCCAGCTCGTGCCGGTGCGCGGTCCTGGCAAGAACGTCACCGCCGGCAACGCCAGTCAACTCTCCGACGGTGCGGCCGCGCTGGTGCTCATGGAGGCGGGGGAGGCGGAGCGCCGCGGGCTCGAGCCCCTCGGGTACTACCGGGGCATGGCGGTGGCCGGCGTCGATCCGGACGAGATGGGGATCGGGCCGGTGTTCGCCGTGCCCAAGCTGTTGGAGCGCTCGGGCCTCTCCACCGACGACATCGATCTCTGGGAGCTCAACGAGGCCTTCGCCGTCCAGACGCTCTACTGCCGGGACACGCTGGGCATCGACAACGAGATCTACAACGTCAACGGAGGCGCGATCTCCATCGGCCATCCCTACGGCATGTCCGGTGCCCGCATGGTCGGTCACGCCCTGCTGGAGGGCAAGCGACGGAACGCCAGGTACGTCGTCGTGACGATGTGCGTCGGTGGCGGGATGGGCGCCGCCGGGCTGTTCGAAGTCGCCTGATGCGAGCGCTGCGCTGCACCGAGATCGGACCCGCCTCGCGGTTGTCCGTGCAGGAGGTCGACGATCCAACGCCCGGCCCTGGCCAGGTGGTGATCGATGTCGAGGCGGCGGGCCTCAATTTTCCCGACACCCTCATCATCGAAGGGAAGTATCAGTTCAAGCCCGACCTCCCCTTCACCCCCGGAGGCGAGGCGGCCGGGGCCGTGGCGGCGGTCGGGGAGGGAGTGACGTCCGTGGCGGTGGGCGACAGGGTGATCGCTCTCACCTCGCACGGTGCCTTCGCCGAGAAGTGGCTCGTCGACGCTGCCGCGGTGGCGCCCATCCCGCCGGGCCTCGACGCCGTGACCGCCGCCGCCTTCGGATTGACCTACGGCACGTCCTATTACGCGCTCAAGGACCGAGCCCGCCTCGCGGCGGGCGAGACCTTGCTGGTGCTGGGAGCGGCGGGAGGCGTCGGTTCGGCCGCGGTGGAACTCGGCAAGGTGATGGGGGCGAAAGTCATCGCCGCCGCCTCGACGAGGGAGAAGTTGGCTTGGGCGGCGGACCTCGGCGCCGATCACACGATCGACTACTCGAGGGAGGACCTGCGGGAGCGGGTCAAGGAGATCACCGCCGGGCGGGGAGTCGATGTCACCTACGACCCGGTGGGAGGCGGCTTCACCGAGCAGGCGGTTCGTGCGGCGGCGTGGAACGGTCGGCTCCTCGTGGTCGGGTTCGCCGCCGGGGACATCCCGGCCATCCCGCTGAACCTCACGCTGCTGAAGGGGTTGTCGATCGTCGGGGTGTTCTGGGGAAGGTCGATGACCGAGGAGCCGGCCCTGCACGCCCGCAACTTCGGCGAGATGGCGGACATGATCAGCGACGGCCGCATTCGCCCCCGGATCAGCGCCGAGTTCGCGCTCGACGACTACGAAGCGGCCTTCGCCATGTTCACCGAGCGGAGGGTGATGGGGAAGGCCGTCTTCCTCCTCCGGTAGTTTCACCGTCATGCACGTTCCCGCCGACTTCACCTGGGGTGTCGCCACCGCGTCCTACCAGATCGAGGGTGCCCACGACCGCGAAGGCCGGGGTGAGTCGATCTGGGACCGCTTCTCCCGCACCCCCGGCAGGGTCGTCGGCGGCGACACGGGCGACGTGGCCTGCGACCACTACCACCGCATGCCCGATGACGTCCGGCTGCTGGCCGAACTCGGCGTGGACGCCTACCGGTTCTCGATCGCGTGGCCGAGGATCGTCCCGGATGGCACGGGGGTCGTCAACCATCGCGGGCTCGACTTCTACGACCAACTCGTCGAGGAGTTGCTCGAGGCCGGGGTCACGCCGTTCCCGACCCTCTATCACTGGGACCTCCCCCAGCCGCTCGAGGATCGCGGGGGTTGGCGCAACCGGGTGACGGCGGAGGCCTTCCTCGACTACGCCACCGCGGTCACCGACCGGCTCGGGGACCGGATCGAGCGGTTCACGACGCTCAACGAACCGTGGTGCTCCGCCATCCTCGGGCACCTGACTGGTGAGCACGCACCCGGCATGCAGGATCTCGACGCGGCGCTCGCGGCCGGCCATCACCTGATGCTCGCCCACGGTCTGGTGGCCCAGCACCTGCATGCCCACGGTCTCGAGGTGGGATATGTCGTCAACCAGAACACGATGTTCCCCGCCTCCGACCATCCCGACGACGTGGGCGCCGCCCGCCTCGCCGACCAGAAGATGAGCGGCTGGTTCCTCGATCCGGTGGCGGGTCGGGGCTATCCCGAGGAAGCCGTGGCCGACTACGGGTGGGACGAAGCGCCGGTCCTCGCCGGCGACCTGGAGACCATCGCCGAGCCGCTCGACTTCATCGGCCTCAATTACTACACGGCGTCGGTCGTCGCCTCGCCCGGACTCGGAGACGACGACCGCCGAGGACGACGCCTGGATCCCACCGAGGTGACTGCCATGGGTTGGCCGGTGGTCCCCGACGGGCTGGCCATCCAGCTGCGCCGTCTGGCCGACGACTACGGGTTCGGAGAGATCTACGTCACCGAGAACGGCGCCGCCTATCCGGACGAGCGGGACCCCGGCGGGGGGGTCGACGACCGCGACCGGATCTCCTACCTCGACCGACACGTCCGGGTCGCCCTCGACACAATGCAGGACGGCGTTCCCTTGCGCGGCTACTTCGTATGGTCGCTGCTGGACAACTTCGAGTGGGCGTTCGGTTACTCGAAGCGGTTCGGACTCGTCAACGTCGACTACGCCACCCAGGAACGGACCCCCAAGGCGAGCTACCACTGGCTGCAGGACGTAATCAGGTCGAGCCGCTGAGGGGGGCGGAGCCGGGGGAGATCCACCTCTCGCTCGTTGACACTCTTCCCTCCTGTGGCGTATGCTGCCCGGGATCGCGAGGCGGCGTCCTCCACGGCCATCCATGGCACGCCATGGCAACCAGCGGGCCGCCACCGGGTGACGGACAACTCCAAGAGCGCGCCGGATATCGAGGGGAATATTCGGTTTTGAGGTGCGTTGGCCCCTTCTGCTAACGTGTCATCTCTGGTTGTCCGGACCCCACATCTCGTTTAGGAGGCAATTTTGTCCTCGCGCGTCGCAGAGCGCCTCTCCTTCGGCAAGATCCCCGAAGTTCTTCCCCTTCCCGACCTTCTCGCAGTCCAGCACGAGTCCTTCCAGTGGTTCCTCGACGAGGGACTCAAGGAGATCTTCGACGAGATCTCGCCGATCGAGGACTTCACCGGTTCACTCGCCCTCGAGCTGACCGATCACCGCTTCGGCGATCCGATCATGTCGCTCGAGGAGTGCAAGGAGCGCGACACCAACTACGCCCGCCCCCTGTTCGTCACCGCCCGCTTCATGAACAAGCAGACGGGCGAGATCAAGGAGCAGCAGGTGTTCCTCGGGGACTTCCCGATGATGACCGAGAACGGTGTGTTCATCGTGAACGGGACCGAGCGGGTCGTCGTCTCGCAGCTGGTCCGGTCGCCGGGCGTCTACTTCGACGCCACGCCTGACAAGACCTCCGATCGGGTGATCCACGCCGGCAAGATCATCCCCGGCCGCGGGGCATGGCTCGAGTTCGACACCGACAAGCGCGACACCATCGGGGTCCGGGTCGACCGCAAGCGCCGCCAGTACGTGTCTGCGTTCCTGCGCGCCCTCGGGATCGCCGAGACCGACGAGGAGATCCTCGAGCTGTTCGACGGTGCCGAATCGATCCGCAACACTCTCGAGCGTGATCCTGCCACCGACCGCGACGAGGCGTTGGTCGACCTGTACCGCAAGCTCCGTCCGGGCGAGCCGACGACCGTCGAGTCGGCCCGCGGGCTGATCCAGACGCTCTTCCGCAACCCGAAGGGCTACGACCTGACGCGCGTCGGCCGCTACAAGCTGAGCCAGAAGTTCCAGGAGGACAGCCCCGACGACTATCGGGCCGAGGGCCTCCAGTTGCTGCGCGACGAGGACATGGTGGACGCCATCAAGTACCTGGTGGCGCTCCATGCCGGCCAGGCGACCATGACGACGCACAAGGGAGTCGAGATCCCGGTTCTGACCGACGACATCGACCACTTCGGCAACCGCCGCATCCGCACCGTCGGCGAGCTGATCCAGAACCAGATCCGGGTCGGGCTCTCCCGGCTGGAGCGGGTGGTGAAGGAGCGGATGACCACCCAGGACCCCGAGGCGATCACGCCCCAGTCCTTGATCAACATCCGTCCGGTCACCGCCTCCATCAAGGAGTTCTTCGGGACGTCCCAGCTCAGCCAG
>CAZCRP010000057.1:0-12295 GCA_964501055.1 uncultured Acidimicrobiaceae bacterium | reverse complement strand
GCGAGGGAGTGTTGGGGGGAGACAGCCTCGCCGCAGGCGAGGCAGAGGGGGGCGGGCGAGCACCAGCGAGCCCCGGTCCACGGGGAACGTCTCCCCCTCCCCGGCCTACGGCCGGTACTCCCCCCTGCTGCGGGGGGAGAGTATCTCTCTCCCCTCGCGAGTGGTGGGGGGACCGCCCGGGGAAGAAGCGCCAGCCGGGTCAGTCCATCCAGCTCGCCATGCGGTCGAGCAGATAGAGGCTGACGTCCTTCGCCCGGTCGAGGGCGGCGCACAACTGCTCCCGCCCCATGATCATCGAGGCGAGCGAGACGTCAGTGGTCCCCACCAATTGCAGCCGACGCTCGGGAGCGTCGGTGACCGCCGCGAACGAGTCGATCGCCGACACCTCGACCGGCACGTCGGTGCCGCCGATGCCGGCGAGGTCGGTGGCGAGCACCAGCAGGTCGGGGGGATGCGACAGCGGCGGGATGCCCCAATTGAAGAACAGCTTGAGCTGCCACTCGTCGTCCGGCTCGGCAAAGTCGTCCTCCAGGCCCTCCAGATGATCGACGAACCCGAGCAACACCCGCGGGTCGACGTCGAGGGACAAGTGCAGGTCGATTGGGCCGTTGCACGCCTCCTCGGGGTGCACGTCGATCTCCCAGGACTGACGCAACGAGTACGTCTCGACGAAGTGCCGCTCGTCGTGGACGTGGAAACCATGCTCGATTGCGTGCTCTTTCAGGTCGGCCACGAAGCCGGCGATGTCGATTGCCATGCGGGCCTCAGCCTATCGGCTGTCATCCAGAGGGCGAACAGGGCCGAACCGCTCCGATCAGTCCCGGCGGCGGCGCAGCGCGCCCATCACCAGACCGGCAACGAACCCGAACAGGCCGGCATTCACCACGCCGGGTGGCGAGGTTCGCTGCTCGTCTCGCAATGCCTGCTCCACCGACTCGGCGAACCGCGACTCGGCCCGTTCGTGCGGGGCCACCACGTCGCCGAACTCGAGATAGTCGGCGTACACCTTGGTCACCTCCGCCCCGAACACGTACACGACCCACATCAGGTTGAAGAAGAACAGCAGGATGGCCAATCCCCCCAGCACGCCGAAGGTCGAGGAGCCCGACGCGAAGGTGCCGAGGTACTGACCGACGAGAAACGCCGCCACCAACCCGGAGACGGCGGTCGCCGCTCCGCCCCGGCGCGCCGCCTTCCAGGGGATGCGGGCACGGGTGAGGACCCGGAACGTGACGGCCACCGTCGCCACCAGGATGGTGAGCGAAACCAGCGGGACGACGAATCCGATCGGAGCGGCGAGCCATGACAAGTCCAATGGCAACAGGCGGATCAAGACGCGCACGGCCCCGACCGCCAGCACCGGGATCAGAACCAGCACCGCCAGGGCGAGAGCAGCGGCCAGCGCCACCAGTCGCTTCCAGACGAGAGCCGCGAATCCCCGCACCTTCTCGCCGGGGACGTGGAAGATCCAGTTGAGGACGCCCTGCACCTGGAGGAAGATCCCCGACGCGGCGAAGGCGGCCACCGCCACACCCAGCGAGAGGGACGTACCGGCGTGCTCCCTGGCCTGGCAGATGAGCACCCGCACCGGGTCGCTGACTGCGTCCCCTGCCACGTCGTCGAGTTGGACGACCAACCGGTCCAGCGGTCGATCGGAGTCCGAGGCGAGGGGTTCGTCGGTGACACGAGCGCACTCCACCTCACCGGTCACCGGATGCGTCGGGAGGGCGTCGCGCGGCGGGCCGAGGGTGATGGCGGTGACGGCCACCGCCACGAAGAGCAGCGGGACCAGTGAGAAGAGCGTGTAATAGGCGAGCGCCGCCGCCTGCCGGCCGGCCTTGTCCTCTCCGAACTCGGCCGCCGCCGCTTTCAGGATCTCCCACACGAAGCGGGGTCCGCGGGGAACGGTGTCGTCCATCGGTCCGATCTTGCCAGCCCGAACCGATGATGCCATCTCGGCGGCTGCCATCATCGGGGCCATGACACTGCCGTTCGAGCCGCCCATCGAGACGATGGAGGCAAAGACCTCGGAGAAGTGGCCGACACCGAAGGGATCGGGTTTCGCCTACGAGCCGAAGTGGGATGGGTTCCGCTCGGTGACGTGGTCGAGCCCTGAGCCGCGCATCGACTCACGCAACCAACGACCGCTCTTGCGCTACTTCCCAGAACTGCGCCCCGCCATCGACCAGCTGCCGGCAAACACGGTGGTCGACGGCGAGATCGTGGTGATCGTCGACGACGCGACCAGCTTCGACGCCATCCAACTGCGTCTCCACCCCGCCGAGTCGCGCATCACGAAGCTCGCCGAGGAGATCCCCGCCCAATTGGTGGCGTTCGACCTGCTGGCGCTGCGAGGCGAGGACCTGCGGGGCCGGCCGTTCTCCCATCGGAGGGAGCAACTGGTCGCCCTCGCGGCCAGCCTTGGCCCACCGTGGAACCTCACCCCGTCCACCACCGACGAAGAGGTGGCGCGGCGCTGGTTCGACGAGTTCGAGTCGGCCGGGTGCGACGGGATCATCGTGAAGGACCTCGACCTGGCCTACGTCCACGGCAAGCGGGCCATGACCAAGATCAAGCATCGACGCACCGTGGACTGCGTGGTCGGCGGCTATCGGGAGCACAAGAACGGTGGGATGATCGGGTCGCTGCTCCTCGGCCTCTACGACGAGAGCGGCGAACTGGGCTTCATCGGTCACTGCTCAGGGTTCTCCGACCACGACCGGGGTGAGATCTTCCGCCAGTTCGAGTCGCTTCGCTCGGATTCTCCGTTCGGCGACGACGTGCGAGTGCCCGGGGCGGAGAGCCGCTGGTCGGCCGGCAAGGATCTGTCGTGGACGCCGGTGGAGCCGGGCGTGGTGGTTGAAGTGAGCTACGACCAACTCGAGGGCAACCGCTTCCGCCACGCCACCCGCTTCCATCGCTGGCGGCCGGACAAGGATCCGCGGGACTGCACCACCGACCAACTCGCCCTCCCCTCCGGCCCCGGCTTCACCGACGTCGTCGCCTGAGGGGGCGCGGCGAACCCAGGGTTCAGGAGTACCGCGGCGGTAGCTGGGAGCCCACGGTTCGACCCTGATCGGACCCCGACCGCCTCGGGGGAGAGTCAGGGGCACACCCGATGGCGAGGGGTGCCGGCGTGCCGCACAGTGGACGGCATGACACACACATCCACTTCCCCTCGTCTCGAGCGGCCCGCCGACGACCGGGTCATCGGCGGAGTCGCCTCCGGCATCGCGCGCCGGCTGGACATCCCGGTGGCAGTCGTGCGCGCCGCCTTCGTGGTCACTGCCCTCCTGGGCGGGCCCGGCATCCTCGCCTACGTCGCCGGGCTGCTGCTGATTCCGTCCCACCACCAGGCCAAGGCACCCGCGGTTGCCTGGGTCGAGCGCATGTTCGACGGAACCCACGCGTCCCAGCCCTCCCAGACGTCCGACGCGAAGACGGAGTCGACGTGACCCTCGTCAAGCTGTCCATTGGCGCACTCGGGGCCGTCGCCATCGGCATCGGCGTCACGCTGATCGCGGTCGCGGTCGGTCTCCTCACATGGGTCGGGTCGGACGATTCGGTGATGATCCCTGAGATCCACGTCACAACCGCGGACGGAAGGATCGTCGCCGAGGACATCGAGTTTCTGTTGGCAGACCCTCGCTTCGTACCCGACCTCGGCACCGCCACGCTGCGCCTCAGGGCAGCGGACGGATCTCCCGTCTTCGCCGGAATCACCGATTCCCTCACCGCCGGACGGTTCCTCGAGGACGGGTCCCATCCGTCCGAGCAGTCGTTCTGGCTGACGAGCGACCACGGAGGCGAGGCGACCCTCACCTGGGATCTCGGTGCCGGTGAGTGGACCTTCGTGGTGGCAGGAGACGACGGCATCGCTCCCGACCAGATCGTCGTAGCCGGTGAGCTGGCCGCGGCGCCCTTCCGGCTGGCGGCCGCCACGGTGGGAGCCCTGGGCACCGCGGCCGCCGTCGCGGGCGGACTACTGCTCACAGTGGCGTTCGGGCTGGGACGCACCAAGCGGCAGCCTCCCGTCGAGCCACGGCCAGCCCCGGTGCCGCTGGCATCCTGACGGTCGCCGCCCGGCGATACTGGAAGGCACCGACGAAGGGATCGAATGCAACCGACAGTCGCCGTCATCGGTGCCGGAGCGATGGGGGAGGCGATCATCCGCGGGCTGTTGGACGCCGGATGGGATACCGGCGACATCATCGCCGCCGACACCGACCAGGAGAAAGTCGACCGTCTGGCGGCCGAGCTTGGCATCGAGTGCACCGGGGACGCCGCCGCCGCCAGCGCCGGGCGGGAAGTCGTCGTCGTCGTCGTCAAACCGAACCACGTCGATGACGTCGTCGAACGGCTACGAGCCACGGTGGGGGCGGATCAGGTGGTCGTCTCGGTCGCCGCAGGCATCCCTCTCTCCACCTATGAAGCGGGGCTCCCGGGCATACCGATCGTCCGGGCCATGCCCAACACGCCGGCACTGCTCAGGGCAGGGGCGGCGGCGATCTCGGCGGGCACACACACCGGGGCGCGGCACATGGCCAAGGCGGCAGCGGTGTTGGGCGCCGTCGGGGTCGTCGAGGAGGTTCCCGAGTCGCTGATCGACGCCGTCACCGCCGTCTCGGGCAGCGGACCGGCGTACGTCTTCCTCCTCGCCGAAGCGCTGCAATCGGCCGCCGCGGAGTTGGGGATTCCGGCCGACATTGCCCGGACACTCGTCGATCAAACGGTGCTCGGAGCGGGAAGGATGCTCACCGAGACAGCTGAGGACGCGGCCACGCTCCGCGAACGGGTCACCTCTCCCGGTGGCACCACCGCCGCCGCGCTCGCAGTGTTCGAGGACGGTGGTTTCCGCCGGCTGGTGGCGGCCGCAGTCACGGCCGCCGAACGGCGGGGAAAGGAACTCGCCTCCGGCGGGTGAGCAGTCCGACTCTCCTCTCCGTGGACGTCACGCGGACCTGCGCAGCCTCCAGGCCTGCTCGGACGGGAACCGCTTCGCCCACTCGGCCGTGGCGAAGAAGCGGGTGCCTTCGGCATCCGGCGGAGCCTGGATCTCCCAAAAGCGCTCCACGACGAATCCTGTCTCGGCGAACAGGCGGAACCACTCCGAGACCGTCAGGCTGAACTCGACACTCGGGTCGTCGCCGTCGGCCCACTCGATCCGATGCTGTCCGAAGTACGGGCGCCGCGCCACGTCGCCGGTGACTCCGTCGGCGGTACGGGGGATGAACACGTCCGCCCACGAGCCGGTTCCGAGGAAGACGAGGATGCCTCCCGGGCGGAGAAGACGGTGGACCTCGGGGATCCACACGTACGGGTCGGACCAGATCGCAGCCCCGTACTCGCTCAGGGCGAGGTCGAATGAGGCGTCCGGCCGCGGGACGGCCTCGGCCACACCGTGCACGAAGTCGATCTCGTATCCGTGCTCGGCTGCCAGTCGGCGGGCGGTGGCGAGCTGGTTCTCCGACGGGTCGATGGCCGTCACACGGGCACCGCGCCGGTGCATCCACGCCGAGCCGTACCCGGTGCCGCAACCGAGTTCGATCGCGTCGGCACCCGCCAGGTCGTCGGGCAGCAGCGGCAGTGCGCTGTTGGGGATGCCCCAGATCCCCCACGATGCCTCGCCGACCCAGTTCCGCTCGCCGGCTTCCACCCACTCGGCAGCGTGCCGGTCCCAGTGGGCGCGATTGACTTCGGCGTAATCCGGAAACCCTGCCTCAGTATTCGTCATCCGGTCTCCGCTGCTTGCTCGGCTGCACCCGAGGAGGCTCTCCCGGCTGCTTCGGATAGTGCGGCGGCCACGGAGCATCGCCCAGACCATGCTGCTCATGGTCCCGCACCACCCACTCCAGCAGGGTGTCGATCCGAGCCGGCGCCTCGTCGATGCCTTCCGTCAGGTCCCCGACGACCGCGTACCGGTCCTGCCCGAAGCGATCCATGGGGAAGTCCTCGAGCTCGACCACGTCCAACTCGTCCCACGCGAACGGGGCGCTGACGAGCCCCGTCGGTCGCACCCCGTAGGCGGACGAGATCGTCTTGTCGGGCGCCATCTGGTTGAAGTCGACGAACACGCCCTTCCGCTCCTCCTTCCACCATGCCGTCGTGACGAGGTCGGGCAGGCGGCGCTCCAGCTCGCGAGCAAAGGCGAGCACCGCCCTCCGCACCTGCACGAAGTCCCACAGCGGATCGAGCCGCACGTAGACGTGGATGCCGCGGCTGCCGGATGTCTTCGGCCAGGCCGTCATGCCCAACTCGTCGAACAACTGCTTGGCCCCGCGCACCGCTCGGCGGACGTCGTCGAAACCGAAACCGGGCGTCGGGTCGAAGTCGAACCGCATCTCGTCGGGGTGTTCGATGTCGTCGGAGCGCACCGGCCACGGGTGGAAGTCGAGGCAGCCGAGCTGGACGAGCCGTATCACGTCTGCCTCCGTCAGGGGGACGTTCATCACTCCAGGACGCTGGCTCGGGAAGCGGATGGGAACCGTCTTGAACGGAGTGTTGGCTGCGGCGCGCTTGTGATACACGGGCTCCTCGCCCACCCCCCGCATGTATCGCTTCAGCATCGTCGGCCGGTCACGGATGCCGCGGGCGGCGCCGGAGGCGACCGTCACGAAGTGCTCGACCACCTGCATCTTGGTCCAGCCACGCGCCGGGAACACGATGCGATCGGGAGACGAGATCCTGATCTGTTCGCCTTCCACCTCGACGGTGGTTTCGTCGGAAGCCACACCGGGGGTTCTACTACGCGTCGTCACCCTTCGGTGGCGGTCACCTCCAGCTTGGGAAGGAAGAACTGCACGAGTGGACCGATGGTGAGCGAGAACAGCACGGTTCCAACGCCGACCGTTCCGCCCAGGAGCCACCCGATGACGAGGGCGGAGCCTTCCACCCCGGTGCGCGCCAGACGCAGCGATGGGCCGCGACGGGCGATGCCCGTCATGAGACCATCACGCGGGCCGGGGCCGAGATGCACGCCGATGTAGAAGCCACTGCCGATCCCGACCAGCACGATGCCGGCGAGGAGCGCTATCCAGCGGGCGATGGCGGCCTCCGGCGCCGGCACCACGAAGATGACCAGGTCGATGAAGATCCCGATCAGGATGGCGTTGGCCACGGTTCCCACTCCAAGCGGCTGGCGGAGCGGGATCCACAGCAGCAGCACCGCCAGGCTGACGAGGATGCCCGCCACCCCGATCGTCAGCGGCGTCCGCACCGCGATCCCCTGATGGAGGACCTCCCACGGGGAGAGCCCGAGGTTGGCCTTCACCTGCAGCGCGCTCCCCGACCCGAAGAGGAACAGGCCGAATACGAGACGAGGCAACCGGGCACGAACGACCGCCAAGGGGGCAGGAGTGAACATGCCTCCCCGGCGGCCGGCGGTCATGCGGTGCGGTCGAGTATGACCTGTTTCGGCATCACGGGACGTGGCTCGAGCACGACACCGAGTGTGCCGTCCTCCTTGCGGTAATAGATGATGAGGCCTTCGCTCGTGGCATGCGAAGAGACGACCGAGGTACTCGGCACGATCTCAGGCGCACCGGAGCGACGGTCGACGACGAGGGGCATCGGGGACTCCAATTCTTGCGTGTCTCTCCGCATTCTCGGCCACCCTACTATTCAGGTCCAGCGAATCTTCCTGATGAGATCATGTAGGATCACTTCATGGATTTGAAACGGCTGCAGTTCCTGCGCGAAGTGGCCGCCCGGGGCACGATCAGCGCCGCGGCCGAGGCACTGGGCTACACCCCCTCGGCCGTGTCCCAACAATTGTCCGTGCTGGAGACGGAGATGGGCACCGCCTTGCTCGAGCGACAGGGTCGAAATGTGATCCTCACCCCCGCCGGCGAGGCCCTCGTGCGGGCTTCGGGCGACGTGTTCGCGGCGGTCGACAGGGCCGAGGCGGCGGTCGAGCAGGCCGGGGAGCTGGCCGTTGGTCCGGTGCGGGTCGGCTCGTTCCAGTCGATCGGATCCACCATCGTCCCCCGCGCCTTCAACGCCCTGCACCGCACCCGACCCCAACTGGAGGCGCACTTCATCCAGTACGAGTACCACCTCATGCGCGACCTCGACCTGGGCGTCATCGACATCGCCCTCGGTCAGCAGTACTCCAACGTCCCCACGCGGGACGAGGGCCGTTTCGATCGCCGCGACGTGTTGATCGAGCCTGTGTTCCTGGCCGTGCCCGTCGACAGCACGGTGCGCACCCTCCGCGACGCGGAGCACGAGATGTGGGTGGTGGCGCCCACGTCCACCGACTGCGGCCGGAACGTGCGCAACCTGTGCGCGGAGGCCGGTTTCGCGCCAGACGTCCGTTTTCACTCCGATGACAACGAGGTCACATTGAGTGTGGTGGCGGCCGGACTCGGAGTGGGAGTCCTGCCCCGGCTGGGCGTGATCCGGCCACCGGAAGGCGTCCGGCTCATCTTGTTGCGAGGGGCGACCCGTACCGTCTTTGCCAACACCAGGCCGGGAACGACGGACCGTCCGGCGATCGCGGCGGTGATGTCGGAGTTGCTCGCCGCGGGGGAGGAAGTCGCCGAGCACCAGCGCGCCCTGGCCAGGGCCGGTTGAGCGCCGATACGCTCGCCACATGGATCTGATCACCAGGGTGAGGGAATCGGTCATCGGTCGCGACATCGCCGTGACCACCCCGTTCGGCCTCCGGCGTGTCACCTACGCCGACTACACCGCTTCCGGCCGCTCGCTCGACTTCATCGAGGACTACCTGCGCAGCCACGTCCTCCCGCTCTACGCCAACACCCACTCCGAGAGTTCGGGCACCGGTCTGCAGACGACCCGATTTCGGGAAGAGGCCCGCGAGATCGTCCGCCGGGGCGTCGGCGGCACCGGGCACGAGCACGCAGTCATCTTCGCCGGATCAGGCTCGACCGGAGCGATCGACCGCCTCATCACGATTCTGGGACTGCGCATTCCTGCCGAGCTCGACGACCGGTACGGCCTCACCGACCGCATCCCCGCCGGCGAGCGTCCCGTGGTCTTCGTCGGACCCTACGAACACCACTCCAACGAGCTGCCCTGGAGGGAATCGATCGCCGATGTGGTGGAGATCGCCGAGGACGACGACGGCCACATCGACCTCGTCGACCTCGAACGCCGACTCATCGACTACGCCGGACGGCCGCAGCGGATCGGCTCGTTCTCGGCGGCCTCCAACGTCACCGGGATCATCTCCGACACGACATCCATCTCGTCGCTGCTGCATCGCCACGGCGCCCTCAGCTTCTGGGACTTCGCCGCCGCCGCTCCTTACGTCGGCATCGAGATGCGATCGCCCTTCTCCGACGGCGACGACTTCAAGGACGCCGTGTTCATCTCACCCCACAAGTTCATCGGCGGTCCGGGGACACCGGGCGTGCTCGTCGTGCGACGCGAGCTCCTGGTCAACCGGGTGCCCTCGGTGCCGGGTGGAGGCACGGTGGCGTACGTCAACCCCGAAGCACACCGCTACCTCTCCGATCCCGAACACCGGGAAGAGGGAGGGACGCCCGCCATCGTGGAGTCCATCCGCTGCGGACTCGTGTTCGAGCTCAAGCACGAGGTGGGGACCGAGGCGATACGCCGGCGGGAGGAGAGCTTCATCCGGAGGGCGATCGCAGCCTGGTCGGACGAGCCGGCGCTGACGATTCTGGGCAACCCGCAGGCGGACCGCCTGTCGATCGTCTCGTTCGTCGTGCGACACGGTGACCGGCACTTGCACCACAACTACGTCGTGGCGCTCCTCAACGACCTCTTCGGCATCCAGGCCCGCGGGGGTTGTTCGTGCGCGGGACCGTACGGGCACCGGCTGCTGGGCATCGATCTCGAGACCAGCCACCGCTACGAGTCCGAGATCGCCAAGGGCTGCGAAGTGATCAAGCCCGGCTGGGTGCGGGTCAACTTCAACTACTTCATCGACGAGGACGAGTTCTCCTACATCGTGGACGCCGTGCGGTTGGTCGCCCGTCATGGCTGGGCGCTCCTCCCGTGGTACGAGTTCGAGGTCGGAACCGGGACGTGGAGGCACCGCGACGGCGTCCCCCTCCCCGCCTTGTCGCTGGCGGACGTGTCGTTCGCCTCAGGCGCTCAGCCCGAGCCGCCGGCGACGGCAGGGACCGATTCGTATCCGCAGTACCTGCACGAAGCCGAGCGGATCCTGCGGCAGGCGGAGACCGATCACCCGCCCGGCGCAGACCCTGCACTCGATGTGGAGGCAGAGGCCCTCCGTTGGTTCGCCGTCGGAGCGGAAATCGAGTGAGCGGACGGATCCACCAGATCAGCATCTCCGCCGGCGGTGTCCCGAAGCGGCCGGTGCCGCAAGCGGAGATCGGGCTGCGCGGCGTCGTCGGCGACCAGCAGGCCGACCGCAGGCATCACGGTCATCCGGAACAGGCGTTGTGCGTGTGGTCGCTCGAGGTGATCGAGGCGCTGCGGGACGAGGGCCATCCGATCGAACCCGGCTTCGCCGGCGAGAACATCACGGTGGCGGGGTTGGACTGGGACCTGGTGGTGCCGGGAGTCACACTGCTGCTCGGTGAGACCGTGGTGGCCCCGGTGACGTTCGCCGCCACGCCATGCGCGAAGAACGCGGCCTGGTTTCTCGAGCGGGACTTCCGGCGGATGAGCCACGAGCTGCACCCGGGCTGGAGCCGGATGTACGCGGCGGTGAGCGCCGGCGGGCTGGTCCGCGTCGGCGATCCGGTAGGCGTCGTCCCGTCCTGACCGGTCAGGGCGTCTCGGAGAGGAACGCCACCATTCGCCGCCACGCCAGGTCGGCCGCCTGCTCGTCGTACTCGTCCCTATCCCGCTCGAAGAAGAAATGGCTGGTGTGCTGATACCGGTGGACGTCGACTTCGAGATCCTCGATGCCCATCGTCGCCTCCATGAACACCGCTTCGTCATCGGAGACCAGCTCGTCGTCCTCGGCGAAGTGGAGCTGATAGCGGGCCGCCGCGCCGGCGAAGTCGATCGACTGCACACCGTAGAACGCCACCACCCGGGAGACGTCGTCCGGCAGCCGGACCGAAGCCCAGAGACCGAGCGACGCTCCCATCGAGAAACCCACGATGGCGATGGGCTCGTCCGGGTCGGCGGCCTTCTCGCGCAGCAGCCTGGCCGACGTCAGTGTCAGTGACGCCAGGCGGTTGACGTCGAGGGCGGCGAGGTGCTCCCGCGCCTCCTCGGCGTCGGTGAACGTCTCGCCGGCATTGAGGTCGGGGGCCAGGACCGTGTGGCCCCGCTCCGCCAGACGGTCGGCGAGACGACGGAAGAACGGCGTCAGCCCCCACCAGGAGTGGAGGAGCAGCACGCCTCGGCCGGGTCCGTGGGGCGGGGAGACGAAGTAGGCGGAGTCGGCCATCCCGCTCGAGGGTACCGGCCGACCTGCCGGAGCCCGAGCCCCACCACCCTCCGCGCGTACCCGCCGCCATCGTGCGCGTACCCAGGGTTGGTTGGTACGTATCCGTACCGAACAACCCTGGGTTCGCTCGATTTCGGGCGGCGCGGTCACGGAGAGTGGCGGCGGTAGCGGTGGGCGACGAAGTCGGGGCCGAGGAGGCGGGCCGCCTCGACGACCACTTCGACGAAGGCGAGGTCGTCGTTGTCCGGTGATCCGAAGAACCCGGCCGGGTCGTACCCGAGGACGCCGCTGTCCCACAGCCGTCGCCGGTCCTCCGGGGCGGTGTAGATCCGCGCCGTCCCCCGGGCCACCAACTCGCCCGGGGCGGCGTGATTGCCGATGGGCCAGTGGAAGGCAGCCGCCGGATCGACGCGCAGATTGCGGAACTTCTTCGAGGACTGCCGAGTCGCGAACCAGATCGAACCGTCACCGAACCCGGGTGCCACGACCGACACATGCGGCCGGCCCCCGGCGTCGACCGTTCCCAGATAGGTCACCCATGATGTGGCGGTCGCCGCGACGACGAAGGAGCGCCAGTCCACCGGCGCAGGATACGGGAAACAGAGGCTCGGAAGACGGCCCATACACTCCCCGCCGTGGCCGAAGCCGTCGCACCTCTCCGTGTCCCCGCCTTCCGGGCGCTGTGGCTCGCCACCGTGTTCTCCAGTCTCGGCACGTTCCTGCAGGCGGTGGCCGGCGCCTGGCTGATGCTGGAGTTGACCGGGTCGGCGACGTGGGTCGGCCTGATGGTCGCCTCCAACCTGCTGCCCACACTCTTCCTGGCGGTGCTGGCCGGCGCGGTGGCCGACCTAGTCGACCGCACGAAGGTGATGATCGCCGCGCAGAGCCTCTCGGGGCTGGCGGCGGCGGCGATGGCGTGGGTGAGCGCCACCGGCC
>CAZCRP010000056.1:10149-12314 GCA_964501055.1 uncultured Acidimicrobiaceae bacterium | reverse complement strand
ATCGAGCCGGCGGGGACATCCGTTGCGGGGTGGCGGTCGAGGCGATCATCGTCTCGAATGGGTCGGTGGCGGGAGTGCGGCTCGCCGGGGGGGAGGAGGTGACCGCCGCGTTGGTGGTCGCCGCGGTCGACCCATACCGGGTTTTCGTCGAGTGGATGGACCGGACCGTGGCCGAGCAGGAGCGGTGGATCGGCCGGTCGGGCGACTCGGGGTACGAATCGAAGCTCGACGCGGTCGTCACGGCACCTCCCAGGCTGCGAGGCTTCGATGACGACCTGGCGGCGCGCCACGGGGTGCAGGATCCGCTGATTCCCACGCTGCACGTTGCGCCCGGCGTATCCGAGATGGCCGACAACCACGCCCTGCTCGGCGCGGGCCGCGTCGGCGAGAGGCCGGTGTTGTATGTCAACGTTCCCTCGGTGCTCGACCCGACACTCGAACCACCGGGGATCGCCGGCGGTCACGTGGTGAGTCTCGAGACCCTGTTCACGCCCTACCGCCTCGCCGGGGGCTGGGAGTCCTCGCGCGAGCCCGAGCGCTGGTTGAGGCTGGCGGGAAAGCTGCTCGAACCCGGATTCGAGGAGTCGATCGTCGACTGGCGCCATGTCGGTCCCCGCGAGTACGAGCGGGACTTCGGTCTGCGCAGCGGGTATGCCACCTCGTTCGCGGGCGGCCCGCTCGCCGCCCTCGTCGCCAGGGAACCGGAGCTGACGAGGTACCGGACGTCGGTGCGAGGCCTGTACCTGACCGGTGCGGCCACCTTCCCTGGGGCCGGAGTGTGGGGGGCGCCGGGCCGCAACGCCGCCAGCGTCATCCTCGCCGAACGCTCCTGACGCCTCAGAGGAGGGGAACGACCTCGTCCCAGAACCGGTGGAGCTGTTCTTCTGCCCATTGCAGCGGCTCGCCGGCGAACTGCGGGAAGATGAGAACGTCCTTCGCTCCCAGCGTGTCGCGGTAGTGGGCCACGCCTTCTGCGACGTCCTCGGCGGTGCCGACGATCCAGGTCTTGTTCTCGATCGACTCTTCCAGGGTGGGGATGAGCCCCGGCGGTGCCGGCTTGCCATCCTCACCCATGTAGCCGCGCGACCAGCCATACGGACCGAGGAACTTCCAGAACTCGTCGTGACCGGCTCGACTCGACTCGAGGGCCTGTTCGCGGGTGTCGCCCACCCGCACGGCGAGCACCGCCACCCGTCGCTCGTGCGGCGCCAGCGTCTCGCCGTGGGTCTCCTCCCAGATCTCGGCGTAGCGGTCCCAGAACCGTTTCATGAACTGGTGATGGGACAGCCAGAAGACGCCGGTGTGCCCCCAGCGGGGAACGACTTCGAGGGTCGGGGGAGAGGTGATCGCCTGCCAGATCTCGTATGGGTACAGCGGGCGGGGGATCAGCGTGAGCGACTGGACGGTGCTGCCCCGGTCGGGGATGCCGGGGGGAGGGAAGGTGAAGTACCGCCCGGCGTGGCTGAACTCGTCCTGGTCGAGCGCCTTCCTGATGACCTCCATCGACTCGGCGAAGACCTCGCGGTTGAGCTGATCGGCGGCGGCCTGGTCGGGGTTGTCGTGTGATCCGACCGACACGCCGAACGGGCTGAGCGGCTGCAACTCGCGGGGCACGGTGCCGCGGCCGACACCGAGCACCGCCCGGCCGCCGGAGAGGTTGTGGAGGGTGGCGAAGTCCTCGGCGAGCCGCAGCGGATGCCATTGCGGGACGATGTTGAACATCGTCCCGAGGCGGATGCGCTCGGTCTTGGCCGCCAGCCAGGTGCCGAGTTGGATCCCGTTCGGGGTGACCTCGTATCCCTCGTATTGGAAGTGGTGCTCGGTGAGCCAGTAGGAGTCGTAGCCGATCTGGTCCGCCACCACCCCGAGGTCGAGCACCCGGAGGGTGGTCTCCCACATCGTCTTCTGGTCGTACCGGCGGTCTACCGAAAGGGGAGGGGCGGAGCCCCGATCGCTCATCTCGACGGTCCCGAACGTGAATACCCCGAATCGCATGCCGCGAGTGTACCGAGCGGGTCGAGGCCGCCGGCGGCCGAATCAGCCCGTCCGGGCGGCGACCACCGCCACCTCGACCAGCCATGGCGGTTGCACCAGCGCCGGCACCGTGACCAGCGTGGAGGCTGCCCGATGGTCCGCCAGGAAGGCGTCGCGGGCCGCGAGATGGC
>CAZCRP010000056.1:0-10139 GCA_964501055.1 uncultured Acidimicrobiaceae bacterium | reverse complement strand
CGGCGCGCAGGCGCTGAAGCTTGCAGGCGCGAAGTCTGCGCCGAAGACGACGTAGGTCGTGTAGCTGACGATGTCGGCGACTTCGAAGCCGGCTTCCTGCAGGAGCGCGCCGATCGTCCGCCATGCCTCGGCGGCTTGTTCACCCGCCACGGGCGAGATCGAGCCATCGGGCCGCGTCCCCACCACGCCGGCGGTGTGGAGAAAGGAGGCGCCGGCGGGTGTCGTCATCGCCAGCTCGTAGGAAGCGGCGGGAGCCGCGACGTGGGCGGGTCTGACCGGTCGATTCACGGGCGGGAGCCTACCGGGTGCCAAGATTCGACGATGGCGACCCTCCGACTTCGAACCGGCGAGATCACGTTCGGCTCGGCCACCCATGTGATGGCCGTGATCAACCTGTCGCCGGAGTCGATGAACCAGCAGTCGGTGGCCGGTTCACCGACTGCGGCGCTGGAGATGGCGCGCCGCTACCGGGAACTGGGAGCCTCGATCGTCGACGTGGGCGGTCAGTCCTCCCATTACGACAACCCGACGATCGGTGAGGCGGAGGAGATCGGACGCCTGCTGCCCACCGTCGAGCTGCTGGCGGCCGACGGGTTCGTCGTGTCGGTCGACTCCTGGAAGCCGGCGGTGGCGGCTGCGTGCGTGGCGGCCGGCGCGGTACTCGTCAACGACACCGGAGGGATGACAGATCCCGCAATGCGCCTGGTGGCGGCGCAGCCGGGCGTCGGCGCGCTCGTCATGTACATCGAAGGCGCCCATCCGCATGCCGTGGGCGAGGTGTCGATCGAAGCCGACAAAGCGCGCACGACCGCGGCGTGGATGCGGGTGCGATTGGCCGAGCTGGCCGACGCCGGGGTGACCGAGACGGTCGTGGACCCCGGTATCGCCATCAACTACCGGGGTGACTACGCCGCCTACACCCAGATGCAACTCGACGTCATCCGCGGCCTGTCCGCTCTTCGCCCGTTGGGCCGGCCAGTGCTCGTGCCGATTCCCAGGAAGGCCGAGGACCACAGGGTGGCGGCCTACATCGCGCTGGCCCTGGAGAACGAGGCGGATCTCATCCGGGTCCACGATGTGGCGATGGCATGCGACCTCGTGCGGCTCTTCGGGCGCTCCCCGTGATCACACCAGGGGTTCGCCCCAGGCGCTGATCCGACGTCCCGTCGCCTCCTCGAGGCCCTCGACGAGGAAGGCGGCCGCCTCGCCTTCCACCCCGAGCGGAGGGAGCATCTCGATGGCCTGCGCCGCGAGGTGGGCCAGCCCGTCGGCGACGACGTCGCTCCGCGGTCGGAGGTACTGCTGGAGTGGCGTCGGCCGCCGGCGATAGACGACGTCGTACACCAGCGTTTCATTCCGCAGGCGGGTGGCGTCGAAAGGGAGTTGCTCGGTCACGGGAACGGTGTTGACCACGAGATCCACCTCGCCGACCGCCGAGTCCCGGCGGTCCCATGGGAGCACCGACGCGACACCGGCGGCGGATGCTGTGGCGGCCAGTGCTTCGGCTCGCGCGGCGGTGCGGTTGGTGATAAAGATCTCATCGGTGAGCAGGCCGAGGGCGTGGACGGCGGCGGCAGCCGTGCCCCCCGCCCCCACCACGAGCACCCGCCGGTACGGGGCGCGTCGCTGTAGCAAGGCGCGTGCTCCGGTCACGTCCGTGTTGGAGGCGTGGAGGCGGCGGCCGCGCGGTCTGAGCAGATTGGCGGCACCGGTGGCGAGTGCTTCTTCGCTGACCTCGTCAGCCACCGCGACCGCCCACGACTTGTGCGGCATCGTGACGTTGGCGGCGAGCACCGTCCCGGACCGCAGCTCCTCGCGGACGCGTGCGAGGTCGTCGGCGCCGACGTCCCGCAGCCCGTAGCGGACCTGGCGCCCGGTGCGGGCGAACAGGTGATTCCACATCGCCGGGGACAGCGAGTGGCCGATGTGGAGCCCGACCAGGAACATCTCCTTCATCGGGTCTCAAGTACGGCCACGGGTTGAAGATAGGCCGGATCAACCGTCCAACGGCGCCGCCGTCACCAGGCGCTTGAAGACGTCAATCGCCGCCGGCGGCGAGGTGGGCGACACGCTCGACGCCGAGCGCCGAAATCACCATGCGCTCCTTGGCGTTGCTCAGCAACATGGCGGTCCACGGGACCAGGCCTCCGTCACCCACGTCGAGGCGGCGACCACCCCGCACGAGGTCGAGTTGGAAGCAGATCGGCGCGTAGTAGTCGCGACCGCGCCGGCGCCGTGGATCGACGACCACGTCGACTTCGTCGGCGATGCGGTCGAGGAGGTGTCCGGCGCGGCCCGAGAAGTCGGTGACGGTCATCACGATCTCGTCCAACCCACAGGACACCAGACCTCGTCGCCATCCGGCGAGATGGTCGACGACGGCGGTCACCTCGAAGTCGCCGTTGCCCTCGGCACGGCCGGCCGTCACGCGGGCGACGAGCGAGAAGTGCGGGTAGGCCATGGGATCGTCGAACGGCTGGCCGCGAGTCACACGTTGCACCGTGCCGAGATCGGCTCGCGTCGGGGACTTCGGGTCGCCTGCCAGGGAGGCGGCTCGTCGTACCGCCGCCTCCAATGCCAGTCCGTTCGTCGGGTCCGCCGCCACCTCGCTACCCCGGATGGTCGACACCACGTTGTCCTGCGGCGTGCCGCCCAGCGCCCGGTGGGTGCCGAAGGGGACCGTAGGGGCGAGCGCCACGAGATCGACTCCTGGGCCGAGCCCGCCAAGCAGACGATCCTCGACCCGACGGATGTCGCCCAAGTCGAGGGCGGCGGGGCGGACGAAGCGGTCGTCTTGGTGTCGTCGCAGCAGGTCCGCCGGCCGGACCTTCTCGACGGCGAGGGACATGGCATGCAAGAGGACCGACACCCGGTCCGATCCGGACAGACCGGCGAGGGCGGCCGCCACCCCATCCATGCCTTCCCGCCTGGCGACGTGCTCGCCGATGTGTCCGCGGGCCATGTCGGGAGCGACCGTAGGCCGGTGCCCTCGGTGCTGCCACCCGATTTTGGGCGGACCGGGCCGAGGTCGTCAGCCGGGGTACTCGTAGAAACCTCGTCCCGACTTCCGCCCGAGCAAGCCGGCTTCGACCATCCTGGTGAGGAGTGGCGGGGAGGCGTACAACGGCTCTTTGAACTCGTCGTAGAGCACGTCTGCGACCAGCTTCATCGTGTCGAGGCCGATGAAATCCGAGAGCTCGAGGGGACCCATCGGGTGGTTGGCGCCCAGCTTCATCCCGGCATCGATGTCCTCCCGTGCCGCCACGCCGGCCTCCAGCATGCGGATCCCGCCGAGCAGGTACGGCACCAGGAGCATGTTCACGACGAAACCTCCCCTGTCCTTCGCCCGGATCACCGTCTTGCCGAGCACGTCGCGGGCGTAGCGCTCGGCGCGGTCGGCGACTGTGGCATCGGTGCGGACCGTGGTGACCAGCTCCATCAGCGCCATCACCGGGACGGGGTTGAAGAAGTGCATGCCCACCACCTGCGTCGGACGGCCGGTGACGGCGGCGAGGCGCGTGATCGGAATGGACGAGGTGTTGGAGGCCAGCATCGCCTCGGCCGGCATGACTGCGTCGAGGGTGCGGAAGATGTCGAGTTTGAGGCTCTCGTTCTCCGTCACGGCTTCGATCGCCAGCTGACGGTCGTCGAACGTGGCGAGATCGGTCGTGAAGGTGACGCGGGCGAGCGTCTCGTCGCGGGCGGCCGGATCGAGTTTGCCGCGCTCGACCGCCTTGTCGAGAGAGCGGGTGACGCGGGCCAGCGAGCGTTCGGCCAGTTCCGCGTTCACCTCCATCACCTTGACGTCGGTCCCTCCCTTGGCCGCCACCTCGGCGATGCCGGCGCCCATCTGGCCGCCTCCGACCACTCCCAACTTGTCGATGCCCACTGTCGATCCTCTCGTCAGTCCGTCGCCGGGACCCGGCGATGGCCCTCCACGGCTTCGCCTGTCTGCACTCGCCACAGGGCGGCGTAGGTGCCGTTCTGCGCCACGAGCTCGTCGTGATCCCCCGACTCGACGATCTCCCCTCGTTCGACGACGTGGATCCGGTCGGCGTGACGGATCGTGGACAGCCGGTGGGCGATGACGAGGGTGGTGCGGTTCTCCGACACGTAGCGCAGGGAGCGCTGGATGGCCGCTTCGGTCTCGTTGTCGACCGCCGAGGTGGCCTCGTCGAGCACCAGGATGGCCGGGTCCCGGAGGATCGCCCTGGCGATCGAGACGCGCTGGCGCTGACCGCCTGACAGCTTCTGACCGCGTTCTCCCACCACCGTCTCGTAACCCTGGGGAAGCTCCATGATGAAGTCATGCGCCTCGGCCGCCTTGGCGGCCGCCTCGATCTCGTAGTGGGGCGAGTCCGGTCGCCCGTAGGCGATGTTCTCCGCCACCGTGCCGTGGAACAGGAACACGTCCTGGCTTACCAGCCCGATCGAACCTCGCAGCGATGCCAGCGTGAGCTGGCGGACGTCGTAACCGTCGATCGAGATGCGTCCCGAGTCGACATCGGCGAAGCGGAGGAGGAGTTTGACGAGCGTGGTCTTCCCCGACCCGGTGGACCCGGCGATCGCAACGGTCGACCCGGGAGGGATCTCGAAGCTCACGCCGTGGAGCACCGGGTGCCCCGGCGTGTAGGCGAAGGTGACCTCGTCGAAGCGGACGTGCGCCCGGGGCCGGGGGAGTGGTGTCGTCCCGTCCGGCATCGTCGACTCGGTGTCGAGGACGCCGAGGATGCGATTGGTGGAGGCCATCGAGCGCTGATACAGGTCGAGCGTCTCGCCCAGGCTGGTGAGCGGCCACAGCAGCCGCTGGGTGAGGAAGACCAGCACCGTGTACGCGGCGGGCTCCAGCGTCCCATCGAGGGCCTGGAAGCCGCCCACGAGGAGCGTGACGAGGAATCCGGCCAGGATCCCGATCCGAATCACCGGGACGAAGGCCGAGGACAGGCGGATCGCCGAGCGGTTGATGGTGCGGTAGCTGTCCGACTCCCGTTCGACCCGCGCCCGCTCGCGCTGCTCCGCCGTGAACGCCTTGATGGTGGTGATGCCGCCGAGGTTGTTGGCGAGCAGGCCGCTGAGGTTTCCCGCCTGGTCGCGGACCGCCTTGTAGCGGGGCGCCATGAGCCGCGTGAACTTTATCGAACCCCAGATCAGGAGCGGGATGGGGATGATCGACAGCAACGCGATCGTCGGCGAGAGGAGGAAGAAGACCACGCCGACTCCGGCGACGGCAGTGGCTGTCTGGATCAGCTCGTTGGAGCCGACGTCGAGGAAGCGCTCCAGTTGGTTGACGTCGTCGTTGAGCACCGCCATCAACCCACCCGTCGACCGATCCTCGAAGTAGGCCACGTCCAGGTCCTGGATGTGGGCGTAGGCGTCGATCCGCAGCTCGTGTTGCACTGACTGCGCGAGGTTGCGCCAGCCCACACTCTGCAGGTACTCGAACAGCGACTCGAGGCCCCACACGACGAAGGTCAGTCCGCCCAGAACGACGAATTGGGCGCGGACGTCGGTGACGCCGAACCAGGAGAGGAACGAGTCCTCTCCCCGCACGACGATGTCGATCGCTCCTCCGATCAGGATCTCCGGCGCCAGATCCATGATCTTGTTCGCCACCGAGTACACCGAGGAAGCGACCATCCGCCTCCGGTGCGGGCGGGCGTACCGGATCAGGCGGCGAAGGGGTGCGGCGCGTTCCACCGGCGGAGGCTAAACGGCGCTCAGGGCGGGGGAAAAGCGGGTCAGTGGATCGGTCCGGTGGCGTCGGGGCGCGGGTCGGCGCGTGGTGAGAGCGTCCCCCGTTCGATCAGTGCCAGCAGCGCCGCCCCGTAGGCGTCGGCCGCGCTCGCGGCCGGGAAGCGTTCGTCGCCCTCCCGATGACGGATCACGCACACGAAGCCGCCGGCGTCCCGCTCGAGCCTCACGAGGGCGTCACCGAGTCGCACCCTGACCTGCTCCTCGGTCGGGAGCCACACCACGTCCTGTTGCAGGATGTAGTCGAGTGACCATTCGACAGCCCCGTTGAAGGTGATGGCGGCGATCCCGTCGGCCAGGGGCTGGACGTCCACCGACAGGTCGGCGATGACGAACACGCGCTCATCCAGATCCCGGTCCGGGATGTGGAAGAAGTCGAACTGGCGGGGCCGCCAGGACAGCCCCGCCGCGTGCAGGCGGGTGGCCAGCTGGACCGAGATCATGTGCTCGACCCTAACGAACGCGGCACCGGTCGCCACCGGGGAGCTCGCGGGGCCGTCACGATCCTGGGGGCGCGGCAGGCTGGAGGAGGGGGCTGAGACGCAGGATCTCGATCTGTCCTTCGGTCAGGTTGGTGCCGAACTGCATGAGGTTGTATGCGTCGTTGACGGTGTCGGAGATCGGATTGCGGACGATCACGCCGCCGGCGCTCCGATCCTCGAGATGCCGGAGACCCAGCAGGTGGGCGACCTCGTGTGCCACGGTGCGCGCCGTCTCCGTCTCGCTGCGAAAGGAGACGGCCACGGCCATCCCACTGCCGTCGTGCGGTCCGGGGATGGCGGTCGCGAACCCGCTGGCGCCCCCCGGCAGGTCGTCGACCATCACCACGTTGGCTCCGCCGTTCGCGGCGGCGGCCACCGCCCCGGCGAGGCGGGAGAGGTCAGAGTCCGCGGCCCAGTCCTCGATGTCGTCCAGACCGCCGGAGATCCCGCGGGGAAGCCTTCCTTCGCGCCAGCGCACGGTGATCCCGGCGACGGCGAAGATCTGTTCCACGCCCGCCCTGGTGGCCGCCGCGAGCGTCGTGACACCGGGTGTGAACACCGTGAGGGGGAGCACCGTTCGCTCGCCGGAACGCAACACCAGGATCTCGACCTCCAGTGAATCGGGCTGGTCGACGAGAAACGAGATGGACGCCTCCCCGGGAGGGAGGTCCCAGCCGGGGGCGAAGGGATAGGTGAACGAGTGGCCGCCGCGCCGAACCTCGTGGACGAACCCGCTCGGCGTCTCGATGATCTCGTGGTCGCGGTGGCGGGCCGCCATCCGTTCGAAGTCGTCTTCGCCGCCGTCCACCCGGTCGCGTCCGCCGAGAACCAGGGTGTGCAACTGGACCAGGGTGTCCGGGCGTCCGCTCCGGACCAACACCGACAGCGCGACGGCGCCGCTGGGAACGAGAAATGGGATCGGCTCGCGCGCCTCGACGGTGACTGTGACTGCTTCGACCGGGCGAGCCGGGGAGCAGGATCCGACGAGCACGCACCACGCGGCCAGCGCCAGACACAGGCGCCGGCGCACGACTCAGCTCACCGGTACCGCCAGACGATCCGGCCCTTGGTCGGGTCGTAGGTCGAGACCTCCACGTCCACTTCGTCGCCGGGAAGGATGCGGATCATCCGTCCGCGGCGCATCCGGCCGCTGGGGCGGGCGGAGACCTCGAGTCCGCCTTCCAGTTCCACGAGGAAGGTGGCCGAGCGCAGCACCTTCTTCACCGTCCCGCGCATGCGGATGTATTCGTCGTCGTTGTTGGCCATGGAGTCCGTTCTCGAGATCGTCTGAGCGGGCAGCGCCCGGCGGGCAGAGGTTAGGGCGTGCGAGTGGAGGCGTCACACCCGACGCGGCGCGACGGTCCCGGTCACGCCCAGTCCAACAGCACCTTGCCGGCTGCGCCGGACGCAGCCATGTCGAATCCCTCCTCGAAGGCCGCGACCGGGAACTCGTGGGTGACGACCGCCGACACGTCGAGGCCGGACTCCAACATCGCCGACATCTTGTACCAGGTCTCGAAGATCCTGCGACCGTAGATCCCGCGCAGCGTGAGGCCCTTGAAGATGACGCTGTTCAAGTCCAGTTCCACCGGACCCGGCGGGATGCCGAGGACCGCCACCCGGCCACCGTGGTTCATCGCTGCCAGCATCTGGTTGAACGCCGGCTCGGCTCCGGACATCTCCAGCCCGACGTCGAACCCCTCGGTCATGCCGAGTTCGGCCATCACCGCGTCGAGTTCCCTGGTTCGCACGTCCACCGCCAGGGCATTCCCGAACCCGGCCACCATCGCGAGGCGGTGGGGGTTGATGTCCGTGACCACCACGTGGCGCGCCCCGATGTGGCGGACGATGGCGGCCGCCATCAGCCCGATCGGGCCGGCACCGGTGATGAGCACGTCTTCGCCGATGACATCGAACGCCAGCGCCGTGTGGGTGGCGTTGCCCAGCGGGTCGAGGATGGCCGCGGTCCGGTCGTCGATGTGGTCGGGCACCGGGAACACGTTGCCCGCCGGCAGGACCACGTACTCCGCGAAGGCACCGGGTCTGGTCACGCCCAGTCCGAGATGGTCGCGACAGAAGTTCCGCCGCCCTCCCCGGCAGTTGCGGCAGTGGCCACAGGTGATGTGTCCCTCCCCCGAGACCCTGGTCCCGACCTCGAGGCTGCGCACCCCGGCGCCGTGATCGGCGATCACGCCCATGAACTCGTGTCCCACGATCATCGGCACCGGCACCGTCGCCGCCGCCCACGGATTCCAGTCTCGGATGTGGAGGTCGGTGCCGCAGATCGACGTATACCGCACCCGGATGAGGACATCGTCCTGGCCCATGTCCGGCACGGGCTCGTCCGACAGCTCGAGCCCCGGCGCCGGGCCCGGCTTGATCAACGCCCGCATCAGATGACTCCGAGGTCCCTGCCGACCGTGACGAAGGCATCGATCGCCCGGTCGATGTGCTCGGGACCGTGCCCGGCGCTCATCTGCGTGCGGATCCTCGCCTTGCCCTCCGGCACCACCGGGAACGAGAAGCCGATCACGTAGACACCCAGGTCGAGCAGGCGCTCGGCCATCTCCGTGGCGAGGACGGCGTCGCCCAGCATCACGGGGATGATCGGATGGCCGTTGCCGGCCAGCGTGAATCCCGCCCGCGACATGCGGGCCCTGAACCTCTCGCTGTTCGCCTGCAAGCGGCCACGCAACTCGTCGGCCGACTCGATGATGTCGAGCACCGTGAGAGACGTGGCGGCGATCACCGGCGCGAGGGAGTTCGAGAAGAGATAGGGACGGGATCGCTGACGCAGCCACGCCACGATCTCGCCGTGTCCGGACACGTAGCCTCCGGAGGCGCCCCCGAGCGCCTTGCCGAGGGTGCCGGTGAGGAGATCGATCCGGCCGTCGGTCCCGGTGGCCTCCGGCGTCCCGCGGCCGTGACGGCCCACGAATCCCACCGCGTGGGAATCGTCCACCATGACGAGCGACTCGTAGCGCTCGGCGAGATCGCAGATGGCGGCGAGATCGGCGATCACGCCATCCATCGAGAAGACGCCGTCGGTGGCGATGAGGCGGTAGCGGGCGTCGGAGGCTTCCCGCAGCCGCTGCTCGAGCTCCCCCATGTCGTTGTTGGAGTACCGCAGGCGCTGTGCCTTGCAGAGACGGATGCCGTCGATGATCGAAGCATGGTTGAGCGCGTCGGAGATCACCGCATCCTGTTCGTCGAGGATCGTCTCGAACAGGCCGGTGTTGGCGTCGAAGCACGACGAGTAGAGGATCGTGTCCTCGGTGCCGAGAAACTCCGAGATCCGCTCTTCCAGCCGGCGATGGACCTGCTGGGTGCCACAGATGAAACGCACCGAGGCCATGCCGTAGCCCCATCGTTCGAGCGCGGCGGCGGCCGCCGCGACCAGGCGCTCGTCGTCCGCCAGGCCGAGATAGTTGTTGGCACAGAAGTTGAGGACCGTACGTCCGTCGTCGAGTGTGATCTCGGGACCCTGCGCCGACCCCAGGACGCGCTCGTCCTTGCGCAGTCCACGCGCTCCGAGATCGACCATGCGTGCCGCGAGATCGGACAGGATGGGATGGGCCATGGGCCCGACGCTAGTGGCCGTCGCCCGGACGATGACGGTTGGCCGCGGCGGCGACCGCGTGCATCTCCTCGCCGGTGGAGGAAGCTGGGCCGGTCGCCAAATGTCACAGGTGGCGTGCATTTGGCGACTCGGGCCTCCCAGCCACCGGGTGACCCACGGGGGGAAGGTCACTCGGTATTCGTCGTACAGTCCACTCTGCGTGGTCGGCGTTACAGGCGGCGAGCCTTGGTCCGCGCATCCCGGATATCTTCCTGGGGCTCAGCGAGCCGGCCAAGGCCGGCAAGGCCAATGGCCTGCGCGATCTGCTGAGCAAGTTCAAAGTGCCG
>CAZCRP010000055.1:0-12323 GCA_964501055.1 uncultured Acidimicrobiaceae bacterium | reverse complement strand
GCCGCCAGGCGCGCCTGCAGCGCATCCGCCGCCGGATCGGACGATCGCCAGCGATGCGACAGCAGTTCCTCGTCGTAGCCCGTGATGGCCGCCGCCACCTCGTCGAGTTCCAGCATCAGCGAGTGGCGAGGAATCAAGAGCCGGATCGACAGCTGGACGGGATCGGTGGAACCGAGCAGATCGTGGTCGGCGAGGAAACGGAAGATGCCCGCCACGTCCCGCGGCCGCGTCCAGGGGACGAACGGCATCCACGACGGACGGATGTCGAGGCCGAGGCTCCTTGCCCTCGTGACCACCTCCCCCATGTCGGTGACGGTGTGGCCCTTGTCCAGGAGTTCCAGGGTCCGATCGTCGGTGGTCTCGAAAGCCGATACGACGAACAGCGTCCCCGCCCGCCGCAGTCTTGGCAGCAGATCGTCGTGCCGGCGGAGGTGTTCGACCTTGATCGTCAGATCGTGGGTCAGTTCTGGATGCCGCCGATGGACCGCCTCCAGGAGCGCCAGTGCGTGCCGAGGACCGTTGAGGAAGTCAGGATCACCCCAGGTGAGATGGCGTGCTCCCATCGCCACCTGCGCATCGACATCGGCCAGCACCGCTTCCGAGGCGACGATGCGATACCGGCCGTCGTAGACCGCTGGGATCGGACAGTGCCGGCAGCGGTGCCGGCACCCGTGGGAGGCCTCGACGTAGCCCGCCACCCTGAGATCGTCTCCGACTGCGAGACGGCCGTACCGGTCGAGCGAAGGCAACCCGGTCCGGTCGGGAGCCGCGAATCCCCCCGGTGCGAGCGCCAGGCGGGTGCCGGAGACAGGTGCACCCGACGACACCCAGTCGACCAGATCGGACTCGTACTCCCCCACGAAACGAGCCGCGATACCGTCCGCGGATCCCTCGCCGGCATAGAGCCCATACAGGGCCACAGGCAGCGACGGTGCGATCTCCCGCATCTCCGCGACCACTGCCTGGGCCAGTCGGGCGGCGGTGTGCATGGGAACGGACACGGCCGCGGCATCGACTTGCGAGACCACCGCGGCATCGAGCCGACTGAGCGCCAGGTCCACGACGTCGACGTCATGGCCCGCCGCCTGCAGCGCCCCGGCAGGGGAGGCAACGTGCAGCGGCTGATGGCCGAGTTCATAGGTGGACACGAGGAGCACACGCACACGCCGACCTTACCCACCGACGTCTACCGTCACGGCATGGACCGACGCTATGTCACGATCGAGGGCACGGCGATCAACGTCGAGGATCACGGCGGGGAAGGCCCTCCAGTGGTTCTCGTGCATGGCCTGGGCGGGTCGGCGGGCAACTGGAGCCTCGTCGCCCCGCGCATGGCCGAGTTCGCCCGCGTCGTGGCCGTCGATCTGCCGGGCCACGGCCGCTCCGCGCCAGTTCGACACAACGACCTCGAAGCCCACGTTCGCACTGTCGTCGGGGTGATCGAGTCGTTCGGATTCGAGGCGGTGACCCTGGTCGGGAACTCGATGGGAGGTCTGGTGACCGAGATGGTGGCGGGGCGCCATCCCGATCTCGTCTCGGCACTGCTGCTGCTCTCACCAGCCACCCCGCCCGCCACGCTGGCTGCACCCTCGCGCCCCGCCGTGTCGGCCCGGCTGCTCCTGCAGTCGCTCCCCGGCGTCGGACCGATCGTGACCAACGCCTCTGCCGCCAGGCTCGGACCACGCGGTCAGATCGAGCACATGCTGCAGATCGTGATGGAGGATCCATCCCGGCTCCCCGCCGACGCGCTCGAGCGGACCGTCGCCCTCGCAGAGCTCCGGCGGACCATGCCCTGGGCAGCCAAGGCCTTCGCCGACTCGACCGCCTCGATACGGCAGCTGTTCGTCCGCCGGTGGCGCTTCCTGGCCGTGATCGACCAGATCACGGCGCCCACCACGCTCGTCTTCGGTGGCCGCGACCAGGTCGTGATCCCCGACTCGCTCCGCTGGCTCGCGCGCCGTCGCCGCGACTGGCGCGCCATCGAACTGCCGGACACTGGTCACACCGTGATGCTCGAAAGACCTGACATCGTCGTGCACGAGCTGGTCCGACTGCTCGAGCGGTCCCAGGCGCAGGTGGCGACCTCCTGAAGGGGTCAGCCCGACTCGATCTCAGCCGTGCACGCGAGACGCACAACCGGCTCGTATGCCAGATCCCCTTCGGACAAGACGACCGCCTCGATGCCCTCCACGGATCCGTCGGTGCCGACCGTCACAGTCAGGCGCTCGACTTCGACGCCGTGTCGAACGAGGCAGTCGGCGAAGCGCTCGGTTGCCACGTCCGAGTCGGGGGGCGAGCACGCCGAGACCGCCAACAGGAGGACGAGCAGTCGATGGGAGTTGGTTCGCATGTCGGATGTCCTCTACCGCGGCCCGAGCGAACATAGCGGCGACCGGGGGAACACCGTGGATGCAGTCCTGCGGCACCGTCCGCCGGTGGAAGCCTGAACGCCCCGGAGGAAGGGGGTGACTCCGGGAAGTTCAGGCACCTGACCCGTCGGCGTCTCGGCCGGCGAGTTAAGGGTCGTGCCCTCGGGGGTGGAAGCGGGGGCGGGGTAGGCTCGACGCCATGGACAACCAGCCCCAGCTGACCTATATCGACGGATTCGTCCACCAGTTGCACGATTCCGATCCGGCCGAGACCCAGGAGTGGCTGGACTCTCTCGACGCGGTCGTCGAGCACCATGGCGACGTCAGAGGTCGGTTCCTCATGGCGAAGCTCCTCGAACGCGCCCATCAACGATCCTTGGGGGTGCCAGGGTCCATCTCCACTCCCTACCTCAACACGATTCCGGTCGAAGAAGAGCCCGAGTATCCAGGGGACGAGTGGCTCGAGAAGCGCATCCGGCGCTTCATTCGCTGGAACGCGGCGGTCATGGTGATCAAGGCCAACCACGAGGCGAAGGGGATCGGCGGTCACCTCTCGACGTTCGCCTCGTCGGCGTTGCTGTACGAGGTCGGGTTCAACCACTTCTTTCGCGGCAAAGCAGACGGCACGCCCGGCGATGCCATCTACATCCAGGGCCACGCCGCTCCCGGCATCTACGCCAGGGCCTTCCTCGAGGGGAGGCTGAAGGAGTCCGAGCTGGATCGCTTCCGCACCGAGATCGGAGGCGGAGGGCTCTCCTCCTACCCGCATCCCCGCCTGATGCCTGACTTCTGGGAGTATCCCACCGTCTCCATGGGCCTCGGGCCGATCAACTCCCTCTATCAGGCGCGGTTCAACAAGTACCTCCACAACCGGGGTCTCGACGACACCACGGACTCGCGCGTGTGGTGCTTCATCGGAGACGGCGAAGTCGACGAGCCCGAGACGCTGGGATCCATCTCGCTGGCGGCGCGGGAGGGACTCGACAACCTCACGTGGGTGATCAACTGCAACCTGCAGCGGTTGGACGGGCCGGTGCGCGGCAACGGCAAGATCATCCAGGAGCTGGAGGCCATCTTCCGGGGGGCTGGCTGGAACGTCGTCAAGGTGATCTGGGGCAGCAACTGGGACCCGATCCTCGATGCAGACCACGAAGGCGCGCTGATCGAGGTGATGAACAGCACCGTCGACGGTGAGTACCAGCGCTACAAGGCCGAGAGCGGTGCCTTCGTCCGCCAGCACTTCTTCGGCAAGGATCCACGAGCTCTGGCGTTGGTCGAGCACTTGAGCGACGACGAGATATGGGAGTTGCGGCGCGGAGGCCACGATGTCAGCAAGGTCTACGCCGCCTACCGCGCGGCCACGTCGTTCGCCGGCGCTCCAACGGTCATCCTCGCCAAGACGATCAAGGGTTGGACGCTCGGACCGGACGTGGAAGGACGCAACGCCACCCACCAGATCAAGGAACTCACCAACAAGCAACTGCTGGAACTCCGATCCCGGCTGCATCTGGAGGACGAGATACCCGAGGAGTCCCTGCAGGGAGATCACGATCCTCCCTACTTCCGTCCAGCCGCCGACAGTCCGGAACACGAATATCTCATGCAGCGGCGAGCCGAGCTCAACGGACCCCTCCCCTCCCGGGTGGTGCAGGTCAGGATCCCGCTCGATCTCCCCAAGCCGGAGGTCTTCACCGAGATATACGCCGGCTCCGGCAAGGTCGAGGCGTCGACGACGACCGCCTTCACCCGTCTGTTGCGGAACATGGCCAGGGCCGATGGATTCGGACCGAAGGTCGTGCCGATCGTCCCCGACGAGGCACGGACCTTCGGCATGGACTCACTGTTCAGGGAACTGAAGATCTACGCCTCACAGGGCCAGCTGTACGAGTCGGTGGACGCCGCCATGCTGCTCGCCTACATCGAGGCCAAGGACGGTCAGATCCTCGAAGAGGGCATCACCGAGGCGGGGTCCACCGCCTCGTGGCTGGCCGCCGCCACCTCGTACGCCACCCGCGGCGTGCCGCTCGTTCCCTTCTACATCTACTACTCGATGTTCGGCTGGCAGCGGGTCGGCGACCTGCTGTGGGCGGCCGCAGACGCACGGGCGCGTGGCTTCCTGATCGGCGCCACGGCTGGGAGGACGACGCTGCAGGGCGAGGGTCTCCAGCACCAGGACGGTCACTCGCTCGTCCTCTCGTCGGTGGTGCCGGTCTGTCGCAGCTTCGACCCGGCCTTCGCCTACGAGATGGGCGTCATCATCGAAGACGGCATCCAGCGCATGTACGGCGACGGCGAGGACGTCTTCTACTACCTCACCGCCTACAACGAGAACTACGTCCAGCCCCAGAAGCCCGACGGCGTCGACCGGGGGATCATCGACGGCATGTATCGGTGGGCCGACCCCCCGGACGGGCGCCGTGCCCAGGCCGCCATTCTCTTCTCCGGCACCGCCCATCTCGCAGCGAGGGAGGCCCAGTCGATGCTGGCCGACGACTTCGACCTCGGCGTCGAACTGTGGTCTGTCACCTCCTACAAGGCCCTGCGGGAGCAGGCGATGGCGACCGAGCGCTGGAACCTCCTGCACCCCACGGAGGAGCAGAGGGTGCCGCTGGTGACCGAGGCACTGGCCGAAGTCGATGGACCCAAGGTGGCGGTCACCGACTTCATGCGCATCGTGCCCGATCAGGTCGGGAGATGGGTTCCGGGCGATTTCGTGATCCTGGGGACGGACGGCTTCGGCAGATCCGACACCCGCACGGCGCTGCGGCGCTTCTTCGAGACCGATGCCGGCCACGTGGCACATGCGGTGCTGGTGGCACTCGCCCGGGCCGGTGAAGTGGACTGGCACGTGGTGGAGGGCGCAGCCGACCGGTTCGGGATCGACCAGGACGCCGCCCCGCCCTGGACACGCTGAGCCGAACACCCGACCTCTGGGTCCCGCGACCCAACCGGCGCCGAACACACCGAAACCACTTGGTCGACGGGCCCCGCGTGCCGATAAGGCGGAGTCCACCCAAGGAGCGCACGCAAGATGGGGGCGCGACCCGTCGGCATCGAGGAGCGGTGGCGGTCGAGACGGATCACCGCCGCGGTTCTGCGCGCGCTGATCTTCCTCGTGCCGATCGCGGCGGGGTTCGCCGTCGGAGCCATGGTGGCCCAAGCCCTCCCCGAGCCGACGTCCGTCTACGAGGTGGCGTTCTGGTGGATCGCCATCATCGCAGTGGCGACGGTCACGTCCACCGCAGTGGACCGATTCGCCCGCAAACTCCTTCCGCTCACCGTGCTACTCGGAATGACGATGCTCTTCCCCGACGCAGCCCCCTCGCGGCTGCGTACCGCTCGCCGGGCGGGCAACGTCTCCGAGTTGCGGCGCCGGATCGTCGAAGCACGCACCGACCCGGCGAGCACCGATCTCGCCGAGATGGCGGAACTGGTGCTGTCGCTCTCCACCGCCCTCTCCAACCACGACCGTAAGACCCGCGGCCACTCGGAGCGCACGCGGGCCTACACCGACATGATCGCCGAGGAAATGGGCCTCCCCGAGGCCGACCGAGATCGGTTGCGGTGGGCGGCGCTCCTCCACGACGTCGGCAAGCTCGAAGTGCCGACGGAGATCCTGAACAAGAGCTCGGGACTCGACGACGACGAGTGGGAGTTGATCAGGCAACACCCGGTGCACGGCATGCGGCTGGTTGCTCCACTCGTGCCGTGGCTCGGCGAATGGGCCGAGACGATCGAACACCACCACGAGCGGTACGACGGCAGCGGGTACCCCCACGGCCTCGCCGGTGACCAGATCTGCCTCGGCGCCCGCATCGTGACGGTGGCGGATGCATACGACGTCATGACGAGTGGCCGTTCGTATCAGTCCGCCCTCACCCCCGCCGCCGCGCGGCGGGAGATCGCGTCCATGGCGGGCGTCCAATTCGACCCGGTGGTGGCCAGAGCGCTGATGAACGTGTCGCTCGGCCGCTTGCGCTGGACCACAGGACCGCTGGCGGCAATCTTCCAGATTCCCTATCTGCGCGGCCTCCCGCAGATGGGACGGGACCTGGCGATGGTGCTCACCACCTCCGCCGTCATGACCACCGGGTTCGTCACCGGCGCCATCCCTGCACCCGATGGGCTACGACCCACTCCCGTCGAGATCGTGGAAGTCGTCATCGCCGGCGCCGGCATAGGGGGTCGCGAACTGCCGGCCGGGACCCCCACCGACCTCCCGCTCGCCGCCATGAACACCGATTCGACCACGACCTCGACCCGTCCACCGGATCCGACCACCACCACCACCCGATCCGCACCCACCGCAGAGGACGACCACGCCAGGACCGCTGAGGATCAGCCCGTCACCATACCCGTGCTCGCGAACGACACAGCCGGCACCGGCACGCTCGTCGCCACCACCCTGAGCGTCGTCGATGGACCTGCCATGGGTACGGCGGCACGGTCCGGTGACGCCATCCGGTACAGCCCTGACCTCAATCGCCACGGAACCGACCGATTCGTGTATCGAGTGTGCAACTCGTCGGGTTTCTGCGACACGGCCACGGTCACGGTCACGGTCACTCCGGTCAACGATCCCCCCCACGCTCCACCCCGCTCGGCCACCACCAACGCGGGTGTGACCGTGACCGTGCCACTCGGCTACTCCGATCCCGACGGAGACGTCCTCCGGTGCGCACTCGCGTCGGCACCTGCGGTCGGTGCCGCCACGGTTCCAGCCGACTGCTCTGCGTTGCAGTACTCACCCCCCGCCTCGCACGCCGGTGTGGTCACCGTGCAGGTCCGCGTCACCGACGGCACCATCGAGGTCACCGGCACGGTCACCATCACCGTGATCCAGCCAAATCGCGCCCCCGTCGCCGTGGCGGACAGTGCCACGAGCACCGGTGGCGCCATCACGATCCCGGTCCTCGCGAACGACTCGGACCCGGACGGCGACCCGCTCACCCTGATCTCGGTCACCACCGCCAGTGCCGGCCATGCCACGCTGTCCGGCAACTCGGTCGTCTACACGCCACCGGCCGGGTTCGACGGCACTGCCAGCTTCTCCTACACCGTCTGCGACCCCGGGGGCCTGTGCGCGACGGCGGGTGTGTCCGTGACGGTGAACACGACGACTACGACCACCACCACGGCAGCGGGTGAGGTGGTGGCGACCGCGGACGAGGGATCTGTCAAGAAAAGCGGCTCGGTGACACTGTCACTGACCTCGAACGACAGCGGCCCTCTCGACAAGTCCACGTTGAGCGTCGACTCACCTTCGAGCGGATCGGTCTCGGTGCTCGGCAACTCGGGTCAGATCAGATACGACGCCGAACCTGGATTTACCGGCACTGTCACATTCGGCTACACGGTGTGCAGCGTGGACGGCGACTGCTCGTCGGCCACCGTCACGATCCGAGTCGACTGACGGTCAACGACGGGTGAACAGCCGCTTGATCCATGAGATCAGCGACTCGAGGAACAAAGTGAAGCCCTTGACGTCGGCCGCCTTCACCTCGGCGGCCTCCTCCGGGGTCTCGGCGGCGAGCTTGCCCTCCACGCAGGCGACGAATTCGCCGATGAGCCGATTGGACATCTCGCTGATGAGACCCGTGCGCCCGAACTGAGCCGCGGCCCCTGAGAGCGTGACATCGGCGTCGATCCGCACCTTGGTTCCGCCGTCGGTCTCTTCGAGGACGTACTCCACCTTCACCTGGCCGCGACTCCCACCCCGCCGATCGGCGCCCTTACCATCGATCGAACCCCGCCGGCCTCCGGCGTCGGGCATGACGGTTGCTTCCCCCTCGAAGTTGGCGGCCATGGGACCGAGTTTCACCGACACCTTGCCGGCGTATGTGCCGTCGCCTCGATCCTCGGTGAGTTCTGCTCCTGGCAGGCACTGTGCCACCGACGGCACATCCTGGAAGAACTCCCAGACTGTCGCCACCGGCCGCGAGACGGTGAACTCGTTCTCGATCTTCATGTCTGCTCCTCCTCCGGTGCCGAGGGTAGACCGCCGATCACTGCCGCATCGACGCCGGGCCCTTGCGGGATCTGAGCAAACCGCCGGACTTGCCCCGGGTGACCGCGAGCACCTCGGCCATGACCGACGACGCGATCTCTGTCGGGCCCTCGGCGCCGATGTCGAGACCGGCGGGCCCGTGTATCTTCGCCAGATCCTCCTCGGCGACGTCGATCTGGCGATCGACCAGATCCGCCAGCATCCGTTGTAGCCGCTCTCCGGGGCCCAGCGCGCCGATGTAGGCCACGTCCGTGTCCAAGAGCGAGGCAAGTGCGTCGAGGTCGCGCAGATAGTTGTGCGACATCAGGACCACTGCGGTCTTGACGTCCGGTCGGATGGCACGTCCCAGATCCGCCGGGAGGGCGTGGATCATCTCGTGCGCCTGCGGGAATCGCTCCGTCGTCAGGAACTGCCGGCGATCGTCGACCACGACGGTCCGGAATCCGAGCATGGCGGCCTGCGCAACGACGGGCGCCGCGTCGTGGCCGGCCCCGAACACGACCAGCCGAGGCGGGGCGCCGACGACCTCGAACAGATACCGCCTGCCGGCCACGTCCTGGACTCGATGACGCCCGCCCTCGAGGGCATCGACAGCCGCGACGGCGACCGCATCGTCACCGCCATCGGACGTCCGGACGATGCGGCGGCCGGAGGGATCGTCGAGAGGGTGAACGAGGCAATATGTGTCACCACCCGCCGATGCGATCATCGCCACCAGGGCCACCGCGGAGGTGGAAGGCTCCACGAGCAGTTCGGTCGCGCCGTTGCAGCCGATGCCCCATCCCCAGATCGCCTCGTCGTCGGCCGTGAGGTCGAACTCGATTCGCTCGGCGACACCTTCCGCCATGACCCGCTCGGCCACCTGCCGCAGATCGGCGTCCAGGCACCCGCCCGACACTGTGCCTACCGAGGTCCCGTCGGCGGCCACGAGTTGACGGGCGGCGAGCCCGCGATAGGTCGAACCGCGCACGCCGACCACGGTGGCCAGGGCGAACGGGGTGTCACCGTCGGACCAGGAGCGGACGGCGTCGAGGACCGGATCAGTCATGGCGGCACCCTACCGCCGGCCGATCAGTGCTCGGTGTCCCCGGCCAGCAGATCGAGGGCATGGGGAATGACCGGAAGCAGCGCCTCGAGGTTCTCCGCCGCTCCCCTCGGTGATCCCGGCAGGTTCACGATCAGGCTGGCCCCGGCGGAGCCGACGACCCCTCGTGACAAGGCCGCCAGTGGGGTCTTGTCGAAGCCGGCCGTCGCCATCAGCGTCATCATGGCGGGAGCGGGACGTTCGATCACCCTGGACGTCGCCTCCGGCGTCACATCCCGCGGGCCGAATCCGGTGCCACCGGTGGTCACGATGAGCGCCACCTCGTCGACCAGGCCGCGGAGCGTCTGCTCGATCAGGTCTTCATCATCGGACACGACCGTGCGATGGAGGATCTCGAAACCGGCCCCGGACAGCAGTTCTACGAGATTGTCACCGGAAGTGTCGGTCCGTGTGCCGGCGGTGACGCCGTCACTCACCGTCACGACCGCGGCTGCCCGCCTCAGGGCCGGAACGACCACTGGAAGTTGGCATCCCACGGTGGGATCAAGAGACCGGGCTCCAACACGAAGCGGGTGATGAGGAACACCACGAAGAACCCGACCACCAGCCCCCACGAGAGGGTCCGCTCCTCCGCCAGTTGCGGGGCGAGGAAGTGCTTCGTCTGGGGGGCAGCGAGCCACGTGATCACGATGAACAGCCCATACAGCGGCAGACTGGCCGGGAAGCCGGAATCCAGGTCGGGCACGAAGAAGGGAACCGCCAGCAGGGGTCCGACGACCGCCGGCACCATCGCGATCGAAGCCACATACCGGAACCGCTCGCGTGGGGTGTTGACCTCGCTCAGATGCCGGCTGAACCCGAGGAAGGCCGGCGCAGCCGCCAGCGCGATCAGGATCAGGCCGAGCGCGCCGGCGGCGGCGATGATCACGTCGAGCCCGTCCGGCAACTCGACGGTCGCCAGGGCGCGGGCCGTGTTCGAGTCGTCGGAGAAGGGAGCCATCGCGATATCCACGAAACCGTTGCGGAAGGAGAAAAGGATCGTCCACAGCACCGTCAGCTTTCCGACGCTGCGGTCCTTGGCCCCTGGATAGATCAGCAGGAAGAAGATGCCGCCGAGGATCGCCGCCACCGGACCGCCCAGATACGCCATGTCCGAGGACGGCGGGCCGTCGGACTGGAAGTAGGTCACCACATGGGTCAACACCGGATCACCGTCGAGAACGGCGCCCCAGATCGCGATGCCGAACTGCTCGATCACCCTCGCGAACACCACGCCGAGGGCGGCGGCGATGATCGAGTTGGCGAAGAACCCCCACGCCGTCCGAATGACGGTCTTGCGGCGCTCTTCGGCGTTGGTCTGCGTCACGAAGCCCCCTTGTTGATTCGCGCAGCGCCAGTCAGCTTATCGACCGCGGCCCTCCACCAGTAGACTCCCTGTCATGGCTGGGCTCAGCGAGCACGAGAGCTTCGTCGACCGGGTCATCCGCGAGGCCATGGAACGCGGCGAGTTCGACGACCTGCCCGGGGCCGGCAAGCCGATTCCCGGGGAGGGCACCGTCGACAGCGAGGGATGGTGGATCCGCCGTTGGGTGGAGCGCAACCGGTCCAGCGACCGTCCAACCGAGCAAGCGACTTCCCCGGACTGACCTCTTCAGCGCGGGACAAGGATCTTCCCGTGGTCGAGTCGCGGCAGCACCATCTCGGCGAATCGCTCGGCCTCGGCGACGTGGGTGTATCCGCTGAGGATGAAGGCCGTCACTCCCGCTGCGGCATATGCCTCCAGCTTCTCGACGACCTGGTCGGGATCACCGACGATCGCCGCGCCGGCACCCGAACGCGCCTTTCCGATACCGGTCCACAGGTTCGGCTCGGCGTAGCCCGATTCGTCGGCCTCGTCTCGCAACGCCGCCTGCCGCTGCACCCCCACCGAAGCCGCGTCGAGGCTCTTGCCCCGAATCGCAGCACCGGTCTCCTCGTCGAGCTGAGAGATCAGGCGATCGGCCGCCGCCTTTGCGTCCACCTCCGTCTCCCGGACGATCACATGGCTGCGGAGACCGATGAGGAGGCTGCGGTCGCAGGTGGCCGCTCGGTCCTGCATTTCGCGGACCGTGTCCCCCACGGCCGACACGGTGTCCGGCCACGTCAGGAACACGTCGGCCTCCCGGGCGGCCACGTCCTTGGCATCGTCGCTGAAGCCTCCGAAGTAGAACGGAGGGCAGGCCCCAGACACGGTGCGAATGCGGGCGGGATCGATGGTCAGGTCCACGAACTCGCCGTGGAAGTCCACCGACTCGCCATCGAGCAGCGACCGCAGCACCTGCATCCACTCGCGCGTGCGTCGGTACCGCGGCGCGGAGTCGAGCTTCTCGCCCGGCATGTCGGAGGAGATGATGTTGATCGTCAGCCGGCCATTCGCCATCTGGTCGATCGACGCCATCTGCTTCGCCAGTTGCGGAAGCCATGTCTCTCCCATCCTGACCGCCACGAGGAGGTTGATCTGGTCGGTGTGGGTGGCGATGGCTGCGGCGAAGGTCGTGGTGTCCACCCCCAGTTCGTATCCACTCGGGAGCAGGACGTTGTCGAATCCGAGCCGGTCCGCGGTCTGCACGATGCTCCGGCAGTGATCCCACGAGCTCTTGAGGGCTGGGTCGGGTACGCCGAGGAACTCGTAGTCGTCGTCACACAGCGCGCCGAACCAGGCGATCTCCATTGTCATCCCGCGTCCTTTCCCTCCGTCAGGGGAGCGGCTCCCCTTCCGAAGCCTCGATCAGGGTGTACACGTCGTCACGGGCGAGGGTGACGTCGAGCGCCGCAGTGGCCGCCCGGAGCCGCTCAGGGCTCTGCGACCCGACGATGGCCACCGGACGGGCCGGATGGGCCAGCACGAAGGCGAGGGCGACGG
>CAZCRP010000054.1:0-12327 GCA_964501055.1 uncultured Acidimicrobiaceae bacterium | reverse complement strand
TCCTCGATCGATGTGTTGCCCGCCCGCTCGCCTAGGCCGGTGATGGCTCCGTCGATCTGGCGCGCCCCGGCCGAGATCGCCGACAGCGAGTTCGCCACCGCCAGCCCCAGGTCGTTGTGGCAGTGGACCGACACGACGACGTCGTCGCGGTCCCCCTTCACCTCGCGGAACACGTTCTTCATGAGCTCGACGAAGTCGGTCGGGGTGGCGTAGCCGACGGTGTCGGGGATGTTGATGGTGGTGGCGCCCGCCTCGACCGCCGCCTTGCAGACGTCGATCAGGAACTGGTAGTCGGTGCGGGTGGCGTCCTGCGGGCTGAACTCGACGTTGTCCGTGTACCGCCTCGCCCGTCTCACGCCCTCCACCGAGGCGTCGAAGACCTCGCGAGGCGTCATCCGCAGCATCTTCTCCATGTGGATCTGCGAGGTGGACATGAAGACGTGGATGCGGAACTCGTCGGCCCCTTTGAGGGCGTCGTGCGCCTTGTCGATGTCGTCGGGATGTGCCCTGGCCAAGGAGGCGATCACCGGGCCGTGCACCTCGTTGGCGATGCGGGTGACGGCCTCGAAGTCGCCGGGGGAGGAGGCGGCGAAGCCCGCCTCCAGCACGTCCACTTTCAGCTTCGCCAGCTGGTGGGCGATCGATACCTTCTCGCCGGGGGTCAGGGCGATGCCAGGTGCCTGTTCCCCGTCGCGCAGGGTCGTGTCGAAGATGATCAGCCGGTCGTCGGACATGTGGGGGTTCTCCTCTGATGGGTCGGATGCGGGGTGCGGCCGGGCCGGGTCGGGACGCGCACGCCCCGCCCGGCTACCAAAGCTCGAGCAGACCCCAGTGGTGGCCGACGCCGGAGTACCTCATGGGGCTTCCTTGGCCTCCATGAAGCTCATCAGCCCGCGCAGCTCCTTGCCCACCGACTCGATCTGATGTGCTCGGTTCCTATCTCGCTGCTCGTACAGGTAGGGGGCGCCTTCCCGTGCTTGGGCCAGCCACTCGGTGGCGAAGGCGCCTGACTGGATCTCGTTGAGCACCTTCTTCATCTCGGCCCTGGTCTCGTCGGTGACGATGCGGGGCCCGCGGGTGTAGTCGCCGTACTCGGCGGTGTCCGAGATCGAATAGCGCATGTAGGAGAGACCGCCTTCGTACAGGAGGTCGACGATCAGCTTCAGCTCGTGCAGGGTCTCGAAATAGGCGGACTCAGGCTGGTACCCGGCCTCGACCAGCGTCTCGAACCCGGCCTTGATCAGCTCGGAGACGCCTCCGCAGAGCACCACCTGCTCTCCGAACAGGTCGGTTTCGGTCTCTTCCTTGAAGGTGGTCTCCAGCACTCCTGCCCTGGCGCCGCCAATCCCCCAGGCGTAAGAGAGACCGAGGTCGTGCGCGGTGCCGGTGGCGTCCTGGTGGACGGCGATGAGGGCGGGAACGCCCGAGCCCTCGGTGTACGTGCGCCGTACCAGGTGGCCAGGTCCTTTGGGAGCCACCATCAGGACGTCGACGCCCTCCGGCGGCGTGATGGCGGCGAAGTGGATGTTGAAGCCGTGGGCGAACATGAGGGCGTCGCCCTCGGCCAGGTGGGGGGCGATCTCTTCGTCGTAGATCCCGGCCATGTGCTGGTCGGGGACGAGCAGCATGACCACGTTCGCCGCCGCGGCCGCCTCGGCGGGGGTCTTCACCGGCAATCCGGCCGCTTCGGCTTCGGTTCGGCTGGACGAGCCCTCCCGCAGACCGACGACCACGTCGACCCCCGACTCCCGCAGGTTGTTGGCATGGGCGTGGCCCTGGGAGCCGTAGCCGATGATGGCCACCCGGCGGCCCTTGATGATGGAAGGATCGGTGTCCTTCTCGTAGTAGATGGTTGCCGGCATGTCCTCGCTCGTTCCTGTTCGCTCAGTTCACTGCCCGCAGGCGTCCCTGCGGCTTGCCCTTCTGATCTCGCGCCAGGGCGATGCGACCGGACTTGACCAGGTCGATGACACCGTAGGGACGCACCAGATCGAGGAAGTCGTTGATCTTGGCAGGCTCGCCCGAGACCTGGAAACACACGCTGTTGTGGCCCACGTCGACGGCGATCGCCTTGAAGATCGCCGCGATCTCCAACACCTCGGAGCGCTTGCCCGGCGGCGTCGAGACCCGCACCATCATCACCTCGCGCTCGATCGCCTGGTCCTGTTCCAGTTCGGTGATCTTCACGACGTTGATCAGCTTGTGGAGCTGCTTCTTCACCTGCTCGAGCTCGGGGGCGTCGACGACGATGGTCATCTTCGACATGCCTTCCTCGTGGGACGGTCCCACGGCCAGCGAGTGGATGTTGAAACCGCGGCGGGCGAGGAGCGACGAGACCCTCGCCAGGACTCCGGGCTTGTCCTCGACGAGGATCGAGAGTGTGTGCTTCACGTTCACTTCTCCTCCCGTCACGGCAGATCCGAAGGGCGGAGCACGACCTTCTGGCCCGGCCCGACGATCACTTCGTCGTTGCTGCCGCCGGCGGGAACCATCGGGAACACCATCTCTTCCGGGTCGACCACGAAGTCCACGACCACCGGGGCGTCGTCGATCGACAGTGACTTCTCGATGATCGGCGCCACTTCGTCAGGGGTCTCGGCCCGCAGCCCGACGCAGCCCATCGCCTCCGCCAGCTTCACATAGTCGACCTTGTTGCCGAGTTGGGAGGCCGAGAAGCGGCTGTCGTAGAACAGCCGCTGCCACTGGGTGACCATCCCGTGCACGCCGTTGTTCATGATGGCGATCTTCACCGGGATGCCGTCGGTGGCGGCGGTGATCAACTCTTGACTGGTCATCTGGAAGCAGCCGTCGCCGTCGATCGCATACACGAGGTCGTCCGGCCGGCCCGCCTTGGCGCCGATCGCGGCGGGCACCGCGAATCCCATCGTCCCCAACCCGCCGGAGTTGATCCAGCGCCGCGGGTCCTCGAACTTCCAGAACTGGCTGGCCCACATCTGGTGCTGGCCGACACCGGAGACCACGATGGCGTCGCCGCCGGTGATGCGGTACAGCTCCTCGACGACGTACTGCGGCTTGATCGGCCCATCCGGCTGCTGGTCGTAGGTGAGCGGATGCTGGCGTTGCCAGCCCTCGACGGTGTCGGTCCAGGCGGTGCGGTTCGGCGTCTCCCGGCCGCCCCACGCCTCCAGCAGTTGCTCGAGCACCCGGCGGGCGTCGCCCACGATCGGGACGTCGGGGATCCGCACCTTGCCGATCTCGGCCGGGTCGACGTCGATGTGGATCACCTTGGCGTGAGGGGCGAAGAAGGCAGGATTCCCGGTGACGCGGTCGTCGAACCGGACGCCGATGGAGATCAGCAGATCCGCCTTTTGGATGGCGGTGATGGCGGCGTAGGTGCCGTGCATGCCCGGCATCCCCATCGCCAGCGGGTGGGAGTCGGGGAAGGCGCCCCGGCCCATGAGGGTGGTGGTCACCGGCACGCCGGTTCGTTCGGCGAACGCCAGCAACTCCACCGAGGCGTTGGCCTTGATGATCCCCCCACCGACGTACAGGACCGGCCGTTGGGCGGACTCGATCAGCTCGATCGCCTCCCGCACCCGCCGCGGGTGCCCGTCCACCGTCGGCTTGTAGCCGGGGAGGGCGAAGACCACCGGATCCCGCCAGTTGGTGGTGCGATTGAGGATGTCCTTGGGCAGGTCGATCAACACCGGTCCTGGTCGTCCGGTGCGAGCGATGTGGAACGCCTCATGGACGATGTCGGGGATGTCGTCGGGATCGGTGACGAAGTAGTTGTGCTTCGTGCATGGCATGGTGATGCCGGTCGTGTACGCCTCTTGGAAGGCGTCGTTGCCGACTGCCGACGTCGGTACCTGTCCGGTGATCGCCACCAGCGGCACCGAGTCCATCAGGGCGTCGGCGAGCGGGGTCACCAGGTTCGTGGCGCCGGGTCCGGAGGTGGCGATGCACACGCCCACCTCGCCGGTGGCCCAGGCATAGCCCTCCGCCATGTGCCCCGCCCCTTGTTCGTGGCGGGCGAGGACGTGGCGGATCGAGGAGTCGAGGATCGGGTCGTAGGCGGGGAGGATGGCTCCGCCCGGAACGCCGAAGGCGATCTTCACGCCCTCGTACTCGAGCGCCTTGATGAGTGACTGGGCTCCGCTGATGGTGGTCATTGGTGTGTTTCCTCCAGAAGGCCCGGGACGGTTGGTGTGCCGTTCGGGAACGAAAAACCCCCCCGGTTCTCGGGAGGGCATCAGGGCGCACACGCCTTGGTCTGTGGCGTGCGCGCTACGGAAGTACGAGAATGTCGTGGGTCATGTGCGCCGCGGAGTATGCCGTCCCCGCTGGTGGGAGTCAATCTCATTTGGGGATATCGGGGTCGGGCGAAGCCCGGACGGGGTACAGGGGGCCGGGCCGAAACCGCCAGGGGCTGTCGGAAGTCGGGCGCGAGCCACCGAGAGCCACACTCCGCCAGTGGCGAAACCTCCTCAGTGTGGCGCTCGGGTGTGACGCTCTCCGACCGAGCCCTTCAGCGAGAGATGGCGACCTTCATTGCCTTGGTTTCTGCGGCCCGCCCGAAGGTGTCGTAGGCATCCATCATTTCATTCAGCTCGAAGCGATGACTCACGAACCTCTCCGGTGTCAGCTTGCCCTGGGCCACCAGCTTGAGAAGCATCGGCGTGGTCGTGGCGCTGACCAACCCAGTAGTGATGGTTATGTCCTTGATCCACAGTTCCTGAAGGTCGAGCTCCACCGACTCCCCGTGCACGCCCGCGTTGGCGACGGTGGCACCAGGACGGATCATCGATACGCACATGTCGAATGTCTTGGGGATCCCCACCGCCTCGATTGCCACGTCGACGCCTAGTCCGCCCGCGGTCATGGCCATGACCCGCTCGTGCCAGTCACCGGCACCGTTGTTGATGGTCTCGGAGGCACCGAATTTCTTGGCCACCTCGAGCCGATTGTCGTCGAGGTCGATGGCGATGATGCGGGAGGGACCGTAGAGACCAGCGGTCATGATGGCGGACAGACCCACCGGGCCAGCCCCAACGACCGCTACCACATCTCCTGGCTGAACCTGCCCGTTGCGGACACCGATCTCGAAGCCAGTCGGGAGGATGTCTGAGAGCATGATTCCCGCTTCGTCGCTGACGCCTTCCGGCAACTTGTGCAGGGAGTTGTCGGCGAACGGCACGCGGACGAACTCCGCTTGGGTGCCGTCGATCAAATGGCCAAAGATCCAACCGACACCCGACGCACCTTCCTCATCCAGGCAGTGGGAGGGGAGTTGCTGGTGACAGTACGAGCATGATCCGCAGGCGGTGATGCACGAGATGATCACTCGGTCGCCCACCTGCAGGCCTTTCACCGCCGACCCGACCTCGGTGATCGTGCCGACACCCTCGTGGCCGAGCACCCGGCCATCGGTTACTGCCGGGACGTCTCCTTTGAGAATGTGCAGATCGGTCCCGCAAATCGTTGTCGTGTCGATCTGGACGATTGCGTCGGTCGGCGTCTGGATCTCGGGATTCGGGACCTCTTCCCATGCCTTGTTACCTGGGCCGTGATAGACGAGTGCCTTCATGTGCGGTTTCTCCTATTTCGTGACGCTTGCGCGGAAGAGCGAATCGTTTCCCCTGTGACGAGTATCTGGTGCCCCTTCCGGCGCCGGTAGGTCCGAAGGTCCCTTGTCAGCCGGTGGCCACCTCGATCCTGCGGGTCGACCTTCGGAACGATCAAGGGCTGCATATCCGAAACACGGTCGGGGTGTGGGCGGCGGGGCCTCGAGTGAACTCACCCGCTGCCAACCTCCCGGCCGGTCGCAACGGACCGGAACGCATCCATGACGTCTTCGAACGGATACGTCCGATCGTGGAACTCGCCGGCTTCCACTACCTCTCGGAAGAACCGGGCTGGATTCGACCGTGTCCGGCTCTGCCCTGACCTCTATTCCCGTCGATCTCAATTCCCGTCGATCTCACTTGCGTCGAGTGTGGCCCTGTCCGGGGCCGCGAGCGTGCCGGGGACGCCGCGACCGCGTTGCCCTCAGGCCGCGAACCGGGCGACGAGACGGTCGTAGTCGGCGTCGACGGAGCGCTGGGCGAGACGCCGGATCAGCGGACCGAACAGGCGGAACACGCCCCCCGGCCCACCGGAGATGCGGGCGGTCACCCGGCTGGATGCGGCGTCGATCGGCTCGACCGTGCGGGTGACTTCGATGGGGAACGTGCTTTCGATGGTGCGGATGGTGATGCTGCGCCCCGGGGTGTGCTCGGTGACCTCGAACCGGGACGAGATGGTCCGGCCGAGGAACGACGCCTCCTGCACATAGGTCGACCCGACGCCGATCGGGCCCGGGGTCACCCATTCGCAGCGGCGCATTCCCCGCTGCCAGGTCGGGTTGTTGGTGGCGTCGAAGAAGAAGTCGGCGACCTCGGCCGCCGGCCGCTCGATCAGCCTGGTGGCGAAGAGCTCCATCGTCACGCCTCGTCCGGTCCGGCGTACCCGCCCTCGGCGGTGGTCACCAGTCGGCCGAGGTAGCGGTCCCAGCCCTGGGTGTGCAGGCCGACGGCGGCGGGCGAGGGGAGCCCGGAGTGGACGAGCCTGACCGCGGTGCCGGAAGCCGTCGGGGTGAGGGTGATCTCCACCCGCGACGAGCCAGGCGGGATCTCCGGATCTCCCTCCCAGCCCCAGGTGAACACGACCCTCCGGGGAGCCTCGACCTCGACGAACTCACCGACCGCGTACATGCCCTGGGGCACTTTCACCCGGTAGATGCCTCCGGGCCGGGCGTCCAACTCGGCTTCCACCCCCATCCAGGCGGTGTATCGCTCCTGGTCGGTGAAATAGGCGAAGACGGTTTGTGGTCGCGCGCTGACCATCACTTCGACCTCAACGTTCGGCATCGCGGTCTTCTGCCTCGGCGAGTCGGGTGAGACGATCCAAGTCGGACCGCCACATGGCAGTGAGTACCGACTCCAGGAGTCCGACCGTCTCGGAGTCGGCCGAGTAGAGGCGGTGACGACCGTCTCGTCGTTCCCGGATCAGCCCGGCGTCTTTGAGCACGGCGAGGTGTTGGGAGATGGCCGGCCAGCTGACGTCGAACTCCCCGGCGAGGTCTCCCGCGCTGAGCTCTGTCTCCCACAGCAGCCGGAGTATGCGGCGCCGGCGTTCCGAGGCGACGGCGGTGAGGACGTCAGGATTCACCCACTCATTTAAGCATGGTCTTCAGCGATGAGTTAGGCTCATGTTTAAGACGGTGCCTAAATATGAGGAGGATTCCATGGCACGTTCGATCATCCTGGCGCTCGAGGTCGATGCACCCGCCGCCGACATCTACCGGGCCCTCACGACCCAGCAGGGGCTGACTTCCTTCTGGACCCCGGACGTGACGGCTCGACCCGAGGTGGGAGCGGCGCTGCGCTTCGGGTTCGCCGAGGCTCCGGTCGACCTGAACATGACTGTCACCGCGCTCGAGCCGGACCGGATGGTGGGCTGGTCGTGTGAGGGGCCGTGGCCCCACTGGACCGGGACCGAGGTGAGTTGGACCATCGCGCCCGCGGACCGGGGTGGGCAAACGGTGCTGTTCCGCCACGCCGGATGGTCCGACGAGCAACCCGACGGCGAGTTCGGTGCTGTCGCGATGACGTGGGCCCGGGTGCTGCTGGCATTGGACGAACACGTCAGAACGGGAGCGGCCGTTCCCGCCCTCGGCTAGGCAAGGAATTCGTGCTGGTCAGTGCCAGTCCACGGTCTGGACGTCGATGGGGTCGGTGATCCCCTTCACGTTCACCGACCGCGGCTCGGACAGGGGAAACCGCACCGAGGCAGCCTGGTCGGCGGTGAGACTGGTCACGACGATCTCCTCCCGATCGGCGAGGCCGGCCACCCGGGCAGCGACGTGCACACCCTGTCCGGAGTAGTCGGATCCCTGCTCGGTCGCCTCCGCCAAGTGCACCCCGATTCTCACCCACGGGGCGAAGCCGTGCTCGCGGCGGTGGTCGGCGAGCTGTCGCTGGATGTCGACCGCGCCGCGCAGGGCATCGTCCGGCTGGTCGAACGTCACGAAGAACCCGTCCCCGGTGTGCCGCACCACCTCGCCTCCATGGCGGTCGAAGGCGGATCTGAGGGTCCGGTCGTGCCAGCGCAGCACCTCCTCCCAGGCGGCATCGCCGATCACCTGGATCAGCTCGGTCGATGTGACGATGTCGGTGAAGACGAAGGTCTTGACGACCCGCCGCCGATCGTCGGGGGTGGTGTCATCTCCCAGCAATCCGTTCACGAACGCCACGTCGGGACTTGCTCCGAGCTCCCGGAACGCCGACTGGGCGGCGTTCAACTCCCGCCACCCGGCCGCCTCGTCGCCTGCCGCCAGCCGAGCCTGACCGAGTTCCAGTCGGGCCCGGGCGCTCTCGTAGGGGAGTGAGATGTCCTGCCACTTCCGCCACGCCCGGTCGAGCACGCCGATTGCCTGCTCGGCCTCGCCCTCTCGCAGGAGCAGCGAGCCCCGTGCGCTGAGCGCGGCTGCCTCCCGGGCGGCACCAGGGTATTGCGTGGCGATCTCCTCCAGTTCGGCGGTGGCAGCGCGGGCCGTGTCCAGGTCGTCGCGGAGCAGGGCGATCTCGACCAGCGCCGGCAGCAGTCCCGCCCTTCCGAACGGGTCATTCACCGTCGCGCCACCGTCTGCCGTTTCGCTCAATGCATCGAGACTGCGTGTGAGTGAGGCTGCGGCCTCGTCGATTTCTCCCTTCGCCGCCTGCAGCAGGGCGAGACCAGGCTGCGGATCCCACCCGTACTGGTAGGCCTGAGTGAACGCCTCCTCGGCCCCGGTCAGATCTCCCATGTGGCGCCGAACCTCGCCCACCTCGGCATGGGCGTAGCCGACCTCGGCCATGAGTCGGTACCGCTCCAGTTCGTCGCAGGCGAGGCGGGCTTCCTGCTCGGCCTCCGCCCAGGCGCCCCGCATCCGCTTGAGCTCCGCCCGGTGCACCCGGCAGACGCCGCTGTAGCCGCGGATCGACTCCCGCCGCATCCAGCGCTCGGCCAGTTCGGTCCATTCGCCGGCGCGGCGGTAGTCGGCGACTGTCCGGCACGACCCAATGGTGACGCAGTACACGTCGGAGGCGGTCTTGGGCGCGAGGGCGCCGGCGGTGGCGAGCGCGGTCGCCTCGTCGATGAGGGCCAGTCCCGCTTCGAACTCGCCCGTGCGCAGCAGGGCGGCGCCTTTGAAGCTCATGGCGATCGCCTGGACATCGTGATCGTCATGGCGGCGGCCGATCTCGATGGCGCGGTCGGCGTGGGCGATCGCGGCATGCGGGTCGTTGGCGAGAATGAGTGCAGTGGCCGTGCGCATGAAGTTGAGCCACCCGTGCGTGGCGGACTCGGGAGCGCTTTCCAGCAGCCGCTCCGCCTGTGACATCCATCCCTGCGCCACCGGGATGGCGCCCCGCCGGAACGCCCGCTCGCCGAGACGCAGCGCCACGGCCGCTGCTTCGGTGTCGTCGCCGGCCCTCGAGTATCCCGCGAAGGCGCGCTGCAGGGCGTCCTCTTCGTCTTCCGGCCGCCCCGCCCACCATGCTGCCTCGGCCATCAGTTCGAGTTCGCCAGGACTGAGCGCGGCCTGTCGGTCCGCCTCCTCGAAGGCGTCGAAGGCCTCGTCCCAGGCATGCTTGCTGAGGGCTTCTGTGGCGGCAGCAACCATTGCGACCATTACGCGTTCGCCTCGACTCGGGCAGGAGAAACCCTACCGCGCCTCACCTCCGGTGCCGAGCGGCCGGCGGGCGATGACACGGCTGGCGTGCATACATCATGGACGTGCCGGCGCGGGACATCTCCGCGGTCGTGACGTGGTCCTCGGTTGACGGGCTCAACGCCAGTGGACCGTGTGCACCTCGACTTCGTCCTTGATCCCCTTGAGCGTGACCGTGCGGGACGAGGAGGCGGGGAACGCCGGCGAATTCGCACCGTCGAGCACGGAGGCTGTGGCGACAATCTCCTCCTTGTCGGCGAGCGCCGCGACTCGGGCAGCCACGTGCACCTCCTTCCCGGCGTAATCGGATCCCTGGCGGGTGGCTTCGGCGGCATGGATGCCGATCCGCACCCACGGAGCGAAGCCGTGCTGGTGGCGGTGCTCGGCCAGCCGTCGCTGGATGTCGACCGCGCAGCGCACCGCCGCCTGTGGCTCGTCGAAGGTGACGAAGAAGCCGTCGCCGGTGTGACGGACCACCTCGCCGCCATGGGATCCGAACGCAGTCCGCAGGGTGCGATCGTGCCACTGCAGCAGCTCGTCCCACGCCTCGTCGCCGATGAGCTCCACCAGATCGGTCGAGGTGACGATGTCGGTGAACATGAACGTCTTCACCACCCGATGCCGTTCGACGGTGACCTCGGCCTCGCCCAGGAGTTGCGCCACCGTGGCGAGATCCGGTGCGGCTCCCAGCTCCCTGAACACCGACTGCGCGGACCGGAACTCGAGGATGCTGCCCCGCTCGTCACCCGCCCCGCGACGGGCCTGGCCGAGCAACAAGCGGGTCCTGGCCTTCTCGTAGGGAACCGAAAGGTCCTGCCACTTCCGCCACGCCCGGTCGAGCACCGTGACCGCTTCCTCATGTCTTCCCTGGGCGACCAGCACCCTGCCGCGGGCCGTCAGGGCCTGCGCTTCCCGGGCGAAGGCCGGGTGGGACGCAGCGATCTCCTCCAACTCGGAGGCCCCGGCTTCGGCGGTCGCCAGGTCTCCCCGGCTGAGGGCGATCTCCACCGCCGCCGGCAGCAACAGTCCCCTTCCCAGCGGATTGCTGACATGGCCGGCGCCGCCGGCGATCTCGTCGAGTGCCGCCAGGCTGCGTGCGATCGAACTGGCCGCCTCGTCGACCTCGCCTCGTGCGAGGTGGAGCAGCGCCAGGCCGGGCTGAGGGTTCCACCCGTATTCGTAGGCCCGGGCGAAGGCCTGTTCGGCACCGTCCAGGTCACCCATGTGCCGGCGGGCCTCGCCCACTTCCGCATAGGCGTATCCGACGTCGCTCAGCATCTGGTGCTGTTCGAGCTCCTCGCACGCGAGCCGCGCCTCGTGCTCCGCCTCCGACCAGGCGCCGCGGAGCCGAGTCAGCTCCGCCCGGTGCACGCGACAGATCCCGCTGTACCCGGGTATCGACTCCCGGCGCATCCACCGCTCGGCGACGTCGATCCATTCGCCGGCTCGGCGGTAGTCGGCCAGCGTTCGACAGCTGGCGATGGTCACGCAGTACACGTCGCACGCCGTCTTCGGACCCAGAGCGCCGGTCGTGGCGAGCGCGGCTGCCTCGTCGATCAGCGCGATGCCGCTCTCGACGTCACCGCGGCGCAGCAGCGCCGCTCCCTTCAGCGCGGTGGCCATCGCCTGCAGGTCGGTTTCGCCGTACGCCAAACCCAGCTCCAGCGCCCGTTCCACGTGCTCGAGGGCGGCGTCCGGGTCGTTGCGGAGGGCGAGGGCGTCAGCGGTCCGCATGAGCTCCAGCCATCCGTGCGCGCCGGACTCGGGTGCGTCGGCGAGCATGCGCTCCGCTTGCGACATCCAGCCCTGTGACACTGGCAGCGAACCCTTGTCGAACGCCTTGAGGCTGAGCCGCACCGCCACCAGGGCGGCGGCGGTGTGGTCGCCGGCCCGGGAGTGTCCGGCGAAGGCGCGCTGGAGGGCGTCCTCGGCCTCGTCGGCGCGCCCTACCCACCAAGCCGCCTCAGCCATCGCTTCCAGCTCGCGCGGGCCGAGGCCCCCGCCGCCGTCACTGTCGGCGGCGAGGAAGGCGTCGAATGCTTCCGCCCATGCGTGCCGGTTGAGCGCGTCGTGCGCGGCGGCGAGTGTGTCGACCATCTGCTGCGTCCCGTGGCGGCGGTGCCGTTCACCCTACCGGTTGCGCCCGGCGCCGTTCTGCTGCGCAGTGCGGTTCATTTCCGCACCGTTACCCCGCTAAAAAGCCGGATGGGGGGAGAATCGGGGGATGGTGGACAAGGGACGTGATCGGCGCGAGGTGTTGTTGGGACCTGCGTACACCGCCGCCCACCGGGCGCTGGGGCGGTTGGACGACGAAGACGTGCCCGCCCAGCTGCGCCCGGTGCGGGCCGCCTCCAAGAAGCGGTCCTTGCCGCCCCCGCACCGCACGGTGCTCGCCCGCCACCTCGAAGAGGAATGGCTCCGGACCCTGGCGGCGGCGGATGAAACGACCCTGGCAGAGTTGATAGGGGTGCTGCGCCGGCTAGGCGAACCGTTCATCGCGCAGGCGGTGCTGACGGAGATGAAGCGGCAAGGTTTTCTGGTGGCCGACATTGACCTGGCCGGGCGACCGGTCAGCCCCATCAGCAGCGATTATCCGGACAGCAGTTTCGGTCACA
>CAZCRP010000053.1:0-12644 GCA_964501055.1 uncultured Acidimicrobiaceae bacterium | reverse complement strand
CGGGCCAGCAGCGGCAGCAAGGGCTCCCACCCCCATCGCCCATAGCCCAGGCCGTGGATCAGCAACACCGGCGGCCCCGCCCCGTGCTCTTCCCAGGCGATGCCCGTCCCGTCGGTCGTGTAGGCGCGGTTCATGGCGAGCCGGCCGGGGACCGGCGCAGGCGAGCGGCGATGCTGGCGATTCCTCCGGGCGCGAACAGCATCATGAGCACGAACAGCGTGCCGAGGACGAACAGCGGCTCGGACAACGGACCCTCGATCCAGTCGGGGAGGGCTGCGATCGCATCCGACGTCGCGACGGCCGACAGGCGCAGATTGAGGACGGCGTAGACGAAGCCCCCGAGAGCGGCGCCCCACAGCCGACCGGGCCCGCCCAGCACCACCATCACCAGCAGCGCCAGCGTGAACGTGGCGGAGGCCACACCGGTGTTCGAGCCCCGCACCAACAAGATGTAGACCGAACCACCGAGGGATGCCAGCGCCGAAGCGATGACGAACGAGGCGAGCTTGAACCGAAACGGCTCGAGACCGACCATGTGCACCCGCGGCTCGTTCTCCCTGATGGCCTCCCATACCCTGCCCGCCCGCGACGTGACGACCCGGCGGCCGACGAAATAGCACAGCGCGAGGAAGCCGAGCGCCAGCCAGTACAGGTGCCGGGTGTTGACGACGCCACGGAAGAAGTCAGGGACGAGATCGGACTGCAGAGGCAGTCCCTCTTCTCCGCCCAGGATCCGGAGCGGATCAGACACGGCCAGGATGGCGAACGCCTCGGCGAAGGCAAGGGTCACCATGGCAAAGGCCACCCCGGTCGTGCGCAGCGCCACCGCACCGAGCAGGGTGGAGATGACCACCGTTGCCACGAGCGAGAGGCCCACCGCGGCCACATATGGGAAGCCGGCGTGGATCATGATCAGGTTCGTGCCGTAGGCGCCCAGTGCGATAGGCAGGGCATGTCCGAACGACAGCAGGCCCGTGTAGCCGAACACGATGTCATAGGAGAGGGCGAATCCGGCGTACACCAGGGCGATGGCGAGCACCTGCAGCGAGCCGGGCGAGGAGATGTTCGACGCCAGCACCACCGGCAAACCGAAACCAAGGAACGGCGCGGAGCCCAGCACCACGAGCACCACGGCGAGAACCAGGCGACGGGTCATACGACCTGTCTCCCCAACAGGCCCTGCGGCCGAATCAGCAGCACGATGGCCAACAGGACGACCACCGAGACCGAACCGAGGCCCGTTCCCACATAGTTGTTCACGTACACCTGGGTGAGCGCCACCAGCACCGCGGCGACGGCCGTGCCGGGCACCGACCCGAGACCGCCGATCACCACGACGATGAACGCAAAGATCAGCTGGCTGGTGCCCAGGCCGGGGTGGATGCCGTTGAAGTAGACGGCGCCGAGCGATCCGCCCATCCCCGCCAGCAACCCCCCCAGGGCGAACACGATGGTGAAGCTGCGGTCGACGTCCACGCCGAGCGCCCTCACCATCCCCGGGTTCTCGACGCCCGCCCGGATGATGAGCCCGTGGCGGGTGCGGCGGAGGAATGCCAGCAAGGCGACGAGCGCCACCGACGCCACCGCCAACACGAGCAACCGGTTGTTCGGGATGTTGGCTCCCAGCACCGTGGTGGTCCGGGAGAACCACGCCGGTTGCGGAAGCAGGCGCGGGTCGTAGGTGAACCATCCCCCCATCACCGCCACCATCGCCATCCCGAGTCCGATCGTCAGGAGGATCTGCTCCACGTGGCGTCCGTACAGGCGCTTGATCAGACCGCGTTCGACCGCCACGCCGACGGCAGCGCCGGTTGCGGCCGCGAAGACCACCGCCAGCACGAAGCGGGGTCCAACCGGAATGCCATCGAAGCGGCTCATCACGATCCAGGCGGAGTAGCCGCCGACTGCGAAGAAGGCCCCGTGGGCCAGATTCAGCACGTGCATCAGGCCGAAGATGAGCGACAACCCCGATGCGAGGAGGAAGTACAGGCCGGCGAGACCGAGTCCGGAGGCGGTGTTGAGGACGAGGCTGCTCATCGCACCTCCACCCCCAGATGGCGTCCGGTGAGGGCGGCGTCGCCTGCCAGCTCCGCCATCCCGCCGGTGTACACCACCGCTCCTTCGTCGAGCACCACGGCGTTGGTCGCCAGCTGTGTCGCCACCGCCAGGTTCTGTTCGACGAGGAGCACGGTGGTCTCGCCGGCGACGCGTTGCAGCGCGGCGACCACGTCCTCGACGACGATCGGCGCCAATCCCTTGGTGGGCTCGTCGACCAGCAGCAGCGACGTCTCGTCCAACAGTGCGCGACTCAACGCCAGCATCTGCTGCTGACCCCCTGACAGAGTCCCGGCCACCTGCTGTCGCCTGGCGGCGAGGTCCGGAAACAGGTCGAAGACGAGGTCGTAACGGTGGACCGAGCCGGCACGTTCGGCGAGTCGCAGGTTCTCGGCCACGGTGAGCGTCGTGAACACCTCCCGGTCTTCCGGCACGTAGGCGATGCCTGCTCTGGCCACCAGGTGGGTGGGCCGGCCGACGAGCTCGGTGGCGGCGAGACGGATCGAGCCCTTGGCGCGCAGCAGCCCCATCACCGCCAGTAGCGTCGTCGTCTTGCCCACGCCGTTGCGGCCCAGCAGTGCGGTCACCTCACCCGGAGCCACGTCGAACGTCACCCCATGGAGAATGTGCGCCTCGCCCCGCCACACGTGCAGATCCGAGAGACCGAGCGGCAGGCCGCGCATCAGGCCTCCGCCCCGAGATAGGCGGTGCGCACCGCCTGATCGGCCATCACCGAGTCGGGTGATCCAACCGTGAGCAGCCCACCCCGATGCAGGACGGCGATCCGGTCCGAGACACCGACGACGAACTCCATCCGGTGCTCGACCATCACGACCGTCTTGCCCAAGGCGTGGACCGACCGGATCAGATCGACGAGCGGCTCGGTCTCCTCGACCGACACGCCGGCGGTTGGCTCGTCGAGCAACAGGACGGCCGGGTCACCGGCCAGCGCCATCGCCAGCTCCACCTTGCGCTTGTCACCATGGCTCAGGGATCCCGCGCTCGTGGCGGCGCGTTCACCGAGGCCCACCCGATCGAGGGCGTCTGCCGTCACTCGGTGGGCGTCGTCGCCCGGCCGGGGCCGCCGCAACAGGTGGAGACTCCCGCCGAGCGCAGCCTGGGCCGCGATGCGCACGTTCTCGTGCACCGTCAGTTGCGGGAAAAGGCTCGAAGCCTGGAAGGTCCGTCCCAGACCACGCCCGATGCGGGCCGCGGGTCGCAGCCTGGTGATGTCGGTGCCCATCACTTCGATGGTCCCCGCTCGCGGCCGGTGCACCCCGGTGATGAGGTTGATGAGACTCGTCTTCCCGGCCCCGTTCGGCCCGATCACGGACAGGAACTCGCCCTGGGCGACGTCCAAGCTCACATGGTCGATGATCGTGAGACCGCCCACGCCCCACTCCAGACCGGAGACCCGCACTGCGGGCGGGACTCCGGTCTGGGATGTCTGGGGGTCGTCCGTCATCGTGTTCGTCGCGGGCGGAAGCCGGCTCAACCGCCCGGTGAGGGCGGAACCGTCTCGTCCCACTCCAGCGAGCCGATCAACTCGGCTTCCAGCGTGCCTGCGCGGTCGACCAGGCGGGCGGTGAACATCGGCTGCAGCATCGCATGATCGGAGGCCCGGATCGTCTGCCGGCCCTTGGGCGCATCGAACTCCCACCCCTCGAGGGCGGCGATCATGCCGTCGACGTCGTCGGGAGCGGCGCTCGACAGCGCCTGGACGATCATCTGGGCGGCGACGAATCCATCCGGTGTGAACAGGTCGGCGACAGCGACCGATGCCACCATCGCATCGTTCACCGGGTTCGAAGGCCCGCCGGCGAAGTAATGGCTGAGGAAGCTGATCCCCGTCGCCGCCTCGCCATAGAACGGCCAGGTGACGATGTCGGCGAGTCCGGTCGCCACGGGAGCGGTGTCGAACACGTTCTGTTGTCCGAGTGCCTGCCACATCGCACCCGAGGTCTCGCCCGCCCACGCCACGAACACCAGGTCGGGGGAGGCTTGGTTGATCTGGTTGGCGAAGCCGGTGAACTCGGTCTCGGTGGCGGGTACGAGCAGGGAATCCACGGTGAAGCCACGCGCCCCCAGCACGGCGTTCACGGCCGCGACGTTCGCGGCGCCGAACTCTGTGTCCTGCGCGAACACGATCACAGTCCCGGAGTCTCCCTCGATCAGCGAGGCCGCGGTCGCGACATCCTGATAGCTCTGCCTTCCGGAGCGGAAGGTGTTGCGGTTGATGCCGGTGAGGGCATCGGTCGCCGCCGGCCCCGAGATGTAGAGGATGTCGTTCTCGGCCGCGAACGTGGCCAGCTGGATCGCCACCCCCGACACCACCGTTCCGGCGATGATGGTCACGCCGTTGCCGACCAGTTCGGTCGCGTGGGTGATGGCCGACTCGGGGTCACCGCCGTCGTCGCGGATGATCAGCTCGATGGGCCGTCCATCGACCGCCCGCGTGCCGCCGGTGGCGTAGTCGAGTCCGGCCTGCAACCCGTCGAGATACTGATTGCCGTAGCCCTGGAGCGCGCCTGAGGTCGAGGTGATGATCCCCACCTGGATCGGCTCGCCGGAGGGCTCTTCGGTCGGTGCCTCGGTCGTCGTCGTCTCGCCGTCACCGGCGGTGGTCGTCGTCGCCTGGGTCGTGGTGGTCTCGGCCGGGGCGTCTTCGCCGCCGTTGCTGCACGCCGCCATCACGAGGGCCAGGATCGCCACGAGGGCGAAATGGACCCGGTACCTGTGTGTCATCGGTGTCTCCTCCTCCGAGCAGGTCCCGTCGTGGGTCGTGGAACAAACATGAGACCTGATTCACCTATTGAAAACTCGGCAGGAGCAGATGTCAAACAGTCCCCGAATCATCGACCTGCGATCACGACCTCGGGGTCGTGAGGAGACGGGCTCGGCAACGGATCGCGGGAGACCATCACCAGGATCCCGGGAAGCACGACCAGCGTCGCGACGAGCGCCATCCCGATCATGACCGCGGTGAGGAGGCCATAGGCGGCGAAGAGCGGCATGGGGGCAAACGCCAGGATCCCGAATCCGACCGCGGACGAAAACGCCGAGGCCACCAGCGCCGAGCCGGTGCCGGCTCCGGCGGCCTGCACCGCCTCCAGGCGGGTGCCCATGCGTGCCAGCTCCTCGCGGAAGCGCACGATGAAATGGATGGCGAAGTCGATCCCGATACCGACCGAGACCGCCGCGATGGTCGCAGTGACGATGTTGATCGCATAGCCGGCGCGCTCCATGAAGGCGTACAGCCAGGCGACCGTCATGAGGATGGGGATCACGCTCACCACTCCCAGCCGCACCGATCGCAGGAAGAGGGAGGCGATCAACACGCACAGGATCGCAGCCACCGGCAGCGAGATCTGCAGCGCCCGATTCGTGGCATCCAGCGACTCCTGGCGAACAAATGGTCCTCCGGTCGTCTGGACGAAGGAGCCGCCGAAGTCGTCGGAGATCGCGGCGGTGATCGGGGCCAAGACATCCCGTGCCTCGATGACCGCCTCCTGCGAACGGGAGTTGACGAGGCCGATGGCGACACGCGTGGCGTAGCCTCGGTCATCGACGGCGATCGAGGTGCGGACATCGTCGGGAGTCATGACGAGTCGCTCGGCGTCGAAGGGGACGCCGAAGCGTGACGTCACCGAGTAGAGGGCCTCGATCTGCGCGGCCGAGTCGGGAATGCCGTTGGAATCGTCATCGGTCACCGCCACGCCGGCCTCGGACTGGATGAGACCGAGGGCGGCAGGCGAAGCGAGCACCCGTTCGAACAGCGCGAAGACGCCGCCCTCGATGCGGACGCTGCCATTGGTGCGGGCGAACACCTGGGTGTCCAAGGCGCGGATCTCGTCGAAGCGGGCATCGAGCGCGGCGAGCGAGACCGGGTCGTCGAGCGGGCCTTCCACGTAGATCACGGCTGGCTCGCCTCCGCGATCGCCGACGTGTTGATCCACCAGGTCGAGGGCCACGACAAAGTCGATGTCGGCGGAGAAGAAGTCCTCGACATCGAACTCGGGCCTCACCTGGACCGCGAACACCGCCGCCACGAGGCTGAGCGCCAAGGCCGCCGGCACCACGACCATGCGCCGCGCGGCCAATGCCGCGATCAGGCTCCCCACCGGACGCGCAAGCCGATCGTCCGCATGTGCCAGATCTGTCCGGCTCGTCCTCCGCCGCCGCTGCACCCGCCACGGGATCAACAGCGCCACCACCACCGCCACGATCAGCGCCACCACCCCGGCCCACGGCAGCACGAACACCATCAGCAGGACAGACGTCATGTACAGCGCGGCCGCGCCGGCGCTGGCAACCAGGCGGGCGAACCCGAATCGCCGGCCGGGGCGGGGAGCGGGAGTCTCCGCCTCGATGACCGCCACCATCAACGGCGCCACCAATCCCAAGAGGAGATACGCAGAGGCGAGCGCGATGGAGGCACCAACGCCGAACTGGATGATCGACTCGACTCCTGCAGTCACATTGGCCAGGAACGCAGCAGCATCGGAGACAAGTGCCAGCAGGAGGGCGCCGGAGACCGCAGCCAGCCCCGTGACGAACGCCGGCCGCGCCTCGCTTCCCCGCGCCCGCTCCTCGCGATACCGGCCGATGCTGTGGAACGCGAAGTCCACCCCGAACGAGATCATCGCGATCGGCACGATCAGCGACAGGACGAGGTCGTCCTTGAGGCCGATCAGGTTGGAGATTCCCTTCAGCCAGATCATCAGTGCGGCGAGCAAGGCGCCGACGATCGCCACCACCCAGTAGCTACGGAAGATCCACCCGACGATGAGGAGCACCGCCAGGATCGTCAAGCCGATGAACGGCCCGGCGACCGCACCCTGCTCCTGGCTCGTGAGGTTGACATCGATCGCCACGCCGTAGATGTCCAGCCCCTCGGCGGTGCGGAGCGCGGCCTGCACCTCGCGGGCGTACTCCTCCGCCTCGGTCCCTCCTCCGAGGTTGACGGCCGCCGCGCCGAAGCCCAACACCTCACTGTCGGCGAGGACGAGGGTGCTGATGGCTGGGACCGTCCACATCCCGTCGTCCCCCCTGGTCGACTCGATGGAGAGTCCCAGCACCTGGACATCGGTGCCCAGCCGGTCGATGAGAGCGGAGCCGACGCGCCGCACGTCGGCGTCGGTGGCGGCGGCGAGGCCTTGGGGAAGGGCGCGCTCGAGGAGATCGGCGATAGAGAGGATGCCGACGACCTCGCTCTCGGTGGCGGCATCGAAGTACTCGAACAGCGTCGGACCCAAGTCGGCGTCGGTGCGCAGGGCGTCCTGCGCGGCGGCCAGCTCGCGCATGGGCTCGGCCCGCAGCAGATTGCCGCTCGGGTCCTCGATCACGAAGAAGATCGGGACGACGCTCGAGACGAACCTCTCGTCGACCAGGTCGCGGGCATCGAACACCGGTCCGCCCGGCTCGGTGGAGGCGCTCTCGCTGGGCGCCATCGTCAGGAACGGGACGACAAAGACAGCCGTCAGCCCGATCACCATCGTCACCACTCGTGCCGGATGACGCTCCATCCACGCGCTCACTCGCCGCATCGAACTCTCCCACCTCGGATGCACTGGACACCGGGACCCCGCTCGTCGGCCCGCTCAGCCTGCCCGCTCGTCCTGTCCGCTCGTCCTGCCCGCTCGTCCTGCCCGCTCGTCCTGCCCGCTCGTCTTGACGCTGTCAACTTGACAGTGGACAGATACTGCCGGAGAATGTGAGCGCTGTCAACCCGATTTTCGAAGGACCGACCGTGACCAACTCGTATCACCACGGCGATCTGGCGAATGCGCTGCTCGAGGCCGTCGGGGAGATCGTGCGTGAGCGCGGCGCCTCGGGGGTGAGCCTGCGCGAGGCCGCCCGGCGGGCAGGGGTTTCCCACTCGGCTCCCGCCCACCACTTCGGGGACAAGGACGGGCTGATGGAGGCCTTCGGCGCCCAAGGCTGGACCATGCTCGCCGGCGCACTCCAGGACCGCTTCCTCGCTACCGACGGCCAGCCACCGCGCGTGCGCCTGGCGGCCATGGGACGGGCCTATCTCGAGTTCGCCATGCATCACCCCGCCCACTACGAGGTGATGATGCGGATGATGGACGACTGCGACGATCCGTTCGCCCCCATCCACCAGGCGGCGGAATCGGCTTTCGCGCCTCTCGCGCTGCTCGTCGGCCAGGTCGTCCAGGACGGGACGGTGCCGGAGGATCGAGCGCGCTACTTCGCCAGCATGTTGTGGGGAATGGTCCACGGCATCGCCCACCTGTGGGAATCGGGCCGGCTGCCGCGGTTCTACGAGGACCACACGCCCGACCAGTTCCTGGACGGGATCACTGCCACGATCACCGCGGTCCTGCTGCCCTCCGACTGAGGTTGCGTCACCGCACCGGGTGCTCGACACTCCGGCCATGGCCGACGTCGTCGTCATCGGAGGGGGCATCGCCGGAGTTTCCGCGGCATCCGCCCTGGCGGAGGGCGGGGCCGACGTCGTCCTCTTGGAGGCCGAGCGGCAGCTCGCCCACCACACCACCGGCCGTTCGGCCGCGCTCTACTTCGAGAACTACGGGCACCCGACCGTCCGGGCGCTCAGCAGAGCGAGTCGCCGCTACTTCGAGGACCCACCGCCCGGCACCGTCGATGCCCCGCTTCTCACCCCCCGCGGGGCCATGGTCGTGGCCCGCCCCGGAACGCTCGACATGCTCCGCCGTCAGGTCGACGAAGGACTCGCCCACGGTACCGACATCCGCCTTCTGAGTACGGAGGAGGCGTGCGCGGTCGTCCCGGTGCTCGACCCGCGGATGATCGCCGGCGCCTCGTTCGAACCCGGCGCCGCCGACATGGACGTCGCCGCCATCCACCAGTCGTTCGTTCGCACGCTGCGCGCCCACGGCGGCGTGATCGAGACCGAGTCCAGGGTTGTGTCCCTCACGGGCGGGCAGCGGTGGTCGGTGGCGACCAGCCGAGGCGTCGATCACGAGGCCAACGTGGTCGTCAACGCGGCAGGCGCCTGGTGTGACGTGGTCGCGACGATGGCCGGAGCACGACCGGTGGGGCTCGTGCCGAAGCGGCGGACCGCCTTCATGGTCTCCGCGCCTCCCGCCGCAGACCGCTGGCCCCTCACCGTCGACGTCGGCCACACCTTCTACTTCAAGCCCGACGGGCCCCAACTCCTCTGCTCGCCCGCCGACGAGACCCCGTCCGAGCCCTGTGACGCCCGGCCGGAGGAGACCGACATCGCCCTGGCCATCGAGCGGATCAACTCGATGACGACGCTGGGCATCCGCTCTGTCCGCTCGAGTTGGGCCGGTCTTCGCAGCTTCGTTCCGGACGGGGGGATGGTGATCGGATTCGACGACGCCGTGCCGGGCTTCTTCTGGATCGCCGGCCAAGGGGGAACAGGGATCCAGACCTCTCCGGCCGCGGGAAGGCTCGCCGCCGACCTCATCGCAGGAGTCGAACCGCGCGCGGGCATCGATCCGACCGGCTTCGCCGTGTCGCGGCTGCGGGTCTGACCGCACCGATACCCTCCGCCGGTGACGCTGGCCAACTCGTCGGTCATCCTCGCCACACTGCTGGCGTGGTGGTCGCTGATCCCCCAGATCCGCAAGCTGCTCCGCACCGGCGACATCGCCGGCGTGTCCGGCACGTGGCCCGCGATCGGACTGGTGTCCAACGCCGGGTGGACGGCATATCTGCTGTCACAGCAACTCTGGGCTGCTGCTCCGTCCACCGCCGGGATGATCGTGTTCTACGTGGTGGTCCTGCGGACCCTGGGAGTGGCCGGAGCGCGGCTGGTGATCCCGCTGATTCGCGGTGCCGTCGGCATCGTCATCCTGGCCGGCGCGTTCGCCCTCGGCTCGTGGCCCGTGCTCGGCCTGGTATTGGGGTGGGCCTATGTTCCACAGCTGGCACCGGCAGTATGGGCCGCGTACCGAACACCAGACCCGAGCGGGATCTCAGCCGGCACCTGGGCGCTGATCGGCGTCGAGGCGGCCCTGTGGCTCGTCTACGGATGGCTGCTCGCCGACACCCCGGTGATGATCTTCGCAGTGGTCGGCGTGGTGGCGGCCGGGCTCATCCTGCTGCGGGTGGCAGCGTCCGTCGGCCTCAGGGAGCGGGTAGTCGAGACATCGTGATCCCCCCGATCGCATCCGCGTCACGCAGGTTCTGGAGCCGGACCTGGCCGCGGGCGAGTACCCGCTCGGTGCCGTCGACCTGGATGACCACCTCCCACAGCTGCTGAGTCCGACCGCGGTGCACGGGACAGGCCTCTCCGAAGAGCTCCCCCTCGCGGGTCGAGCGCAGGAAGTCCGTGGAATTGTGCACGCCGACGACCCCGACCATTCCCTGTTCCATCGCCCAGGTGGCGGCGCCGACACTGGCAAGCGACTCGACGATCGAGCAATACACGCCGCCATGCACGACGCCGTAGGGCTGGGTGTGACGCGGCGCGACGTCGAGGCGGGCCGTGACACGATCGGCGGTGGCCTCGTACAGCACGAGACCCAGCCACGCGTCGAAGTGAACGGCACCGGACATGGTCCCGAAGTATCCCCGCCCGGTGGCGGGGACACGAATTCGCCGGAGGCGTATCGACCCGGATCGCCGTCGCGTTGCTCGAGCAAGCCGGGCACCCGATCGCCTCGACCCCGCCATCCGCCGCGAGAGCTTCGACGCCGGCCGGCGGATGGAACCCGAGGACGGGATCGACTGGATGCTGGCAGCCCGGGCGGAGAGCCCGTCAGTGGAGGAGGCGGTCGAGACGGTCGATGGCCGCCAAGACGTCATCGGGTGACTCCGAATACGAGATGCGAACGAACCGGTGGCCCTGGTCGGGGTCGAAGTCGATGCCGGGTGTCACCGCCACGCCCACCTCGTCCAGCCAGGATGCGGCCACCTCCCGACTGTCTCCCAGCCGTGCGACGTCCACCCAGAAGTAGAACGCGCCGTCGGGTGGGGCGTACGGGAGCCGCCAGCGGTCCAGCGCCGTGGCGAGGTGAGCCCGCGACCGCGCGTAGCGAGCGACGTTTGCATCGAGTTCCGCGACGGCGTCGAACGCCGTGACCGCCGCCAGCTGGGAGATGGCGGGAGGACAGATGAAGAGGTTTTGGGCGAGGCGCTCGACGCCGGCCACCAATTCCTCGGGGAGCACCAGCCATCCGACCCGCCACCCGGTCATGGAGAAGTACTTCGAGAACGACTGCAGAACGATCACCGCTGGTTGGTCGACCACGGACGGTGCCGGCCCCACGTGGGAGATGCCGTGATAGATCTCGTCCGCCAGCAACACGACGTCGTTGCCGGCGCACCAGGCGACGACCCTCTTCATCTCATCCGCCGTCAGCTGCGTCCCGGTCGGATTCGACGGCGAGGCGAGGATGAGGCCATCCAGTGGACCGACCGCCCCCAACAACTCCGGGGTCGGCACGTATCGGGTCTCAGGACCCACGCGCACACCGACGAGTTCGAGGTCGAGGGCGGACACGATGTTGCGATAGGCGGCGTAACCGGGAACGGTGATCCCGATCCTGGCTCCGGCATCGAAAGAGGCGAGCAACGCCAGGACCATGCCGCCCGACGCCCCCACCGTCACGGCGATACGGTCGGCGGCGACCGCTACCCCGTGGCGCTCGGTGTAGTGCCGGGCGATGCGCTGTCGCAGCGGGTCGATTCCGAGCGCGTTGGTGTATCCGAGACGATCCGCCGCGAGGAGACGGGCGGCCTCGCGACGGACGACTGCCGGAGCCGGGGTGGACGGCTGGCCGACCTCGAGATGGAGCACGTCGCCCTTCTCCAGGTCACGGGCATGCGCCCGCTTGAACACCTCCATCACATGGAAGGGAGGGATGCCCGCCCGCCGCGACTCCTTCACGCCGGTCCCCGCAGCACGTGTCCGGCCCGAACCACCGCCGTCGGCGAGAGAAGAGCAGTGATCTCGTCACGCGGATCGACGTCGAAGGCCACGACGTCGGCGCTTGTGCCGGGGGCGAAGTCGCCCGCCAGCCCGGCGGCCTGCCACGCCGTTCGGGACACGGCAGCGAGGGCTTGGGTGGGGGTGAGGCCGTAGGCCACCAGTCGGATGGCCTCCTCGGCCACGCGATGCGACGGCACCGCCAGGTCCGTGCCGGCGAAGCATCCATCCGCGGCCTTCCGCCACACCTTCCGGAAGTTCGACCGGCGCATCGACCGACCAGTGACCGTCGGGAACGCGAGACCGGACGTCTGCACGGGCTCGGTGGCGAAGTGCTCGGCGAGCACGTCGGTCAACGCCGCCGGGATCGACACCGTCCGCACACCGGCACTCGTCTTCGGCGGCCCGTAGTCGACGCGCCCACCGACCTCGGTCAGCTGCCGGTCAATCGTGATCGTGTGACGCAACAGATCCACCTGGTCCAGCGCCAGGCCCGCCAGCTCACCCCACCGCAGGCCCACCCACCCGGCGGTCATCTTCGGGCTCCGGCGAGGGGCCGCCCCGACCGCGAGCCCGGACCCCGGAATCGGGGGCGGAGAAATCGTCTACCACGACCCCCGGCGCTTCGGCCGCATCCAGCTCCTCTCCGCCCCGGCGTACCTCGGATGGTCCCGGACACTGGGAACCG
>CAZCRP010000052.1:5599-12715 GCA_964501055.1 uncultured Acidimicrobiaceae bacterium | reverse complement strand
ACCAGGTCGAGCGCCACGAAGGTGCCATTCATGCCCGTGCCGAGAATCAGCATCAGCGACAGGAACGCCCGCGGGTTGCGTGGCTCCTCCCAGTGGTCCCACGAGTAGATGATCGCCAGCACCATGATGAAGGTGGAGAGCACGAGCAGCGGCAGGCTGATCCCGTCGACCCCGATGTGGAAGTTCGCCCCGATGGCAGAGATCCAGGTTTCGTTCGCCTCGAACTGGAAGGTGCCGGCAGTGGCGTAGTCGAAGCGGAAGACCGCGACGATCGACAGGGCGAACGTCGCCAGCGCCACCAGGAGTGACCACTGCTTGACGGCGTTCTCGTTGGTTTTCGGGATGGCCATGTTGACCAGCGCCCCCACCAACGGCAGGAACACGATCAGGGACAGGCCCCAGCCGCTCTCGAACAGTTCCATCGTCAGTCGCCTCTCTTCTCAGTCGATCACTGCGATGGCGAGCACCAACACCAGTGCTCCCACCACGAATCCCATTGCGTATTGCTGCACCCGGCCCGTTTGGAGCCGCCGGAGCGCCGCGCCGGCGGTGTCGGCCGCCGCCGAGATCCCGTTGAATGCCATGTCGATCCCGCGCTGGTCGAGCCCGCCATAGACGAACCGGCCGACCAACTGCATGCTGGCGCCGACCCCGTTCACGATGCCATCGATGACATAGGTGTTGATCCAGTCCACCGCCCGGGCGGTGGGGCCCTTGGTGAACCCGACGACACCCAGCGCCAGGTGGTCCAGGTAGTACCGCTCGCGCAGCAGGGGGTAGAGGACGGGGATCTCGAAGCGATCGCGGGCGGCCTGGCTCTCCGCATCCCGGCCGAAGAGGAGCCAGCCGAGCGCGATGCCCAGCAACCCGGCGGCGAGCCCGAACCCAGCCAGCGTCCAGTCGATCCCTTCCGGGTGGTGGTCGCCCATCGGCACGATCCGTGCACCCACCCAGGTGGTGAAGTTCCCGAACCGGCCGAACTCCACCCCTGGCACGTTGAGGAAACCGGCCAAGGCGGCAGGCACGGCGAGGATCACGAGCGGGACGGTCATGACGGCCGGGGACTCGTGGGGATGTCCGTGACCCTTGTAGCTGCCGAAGAACGTGAGGGCCACCGCCCTCGTCATGTAGAAGGCAGTGACGAACGCACCGGCGATCGCGATCCACATCACGGCCCGATAGCCCTCGTAGTCGAGGGTGGCGAGGATCTCGTCCTTCGAGAAGAAGCCGGCGAGGGGGATGATGCCGGCGAGGGACAAGGAGGCGATCACGAAGGTCCAATACGTGCGCGGCATGTCCTTTCGGAGACCACCCATGTCGCTCATGTTGTTGGAGTGCACGGCATGGATCACCGACCCGGCACCGAGGAACAGCAACGCCTTGAAGAAGGCGTGGGTGAACAGGTGGAAGATCCCGGCCGTGTACCCGCCCGCGGCGACCGCCGTCATCATGTAGCCGAGCTGGGAGACGGTCGAATACGCCAGCACCTTCTTGATGTCGTCGGCGACCAGGGCCAGCAGGCCCATCGCGAACAACGTGATCGCCCCGATCGGGATCATCCATTCCCGTGCCGCCTCGCCTCCGATCAGGTTCTGATACACCGGGAAGGTCCGGGCCATCAGGTAGATGCCGGCCGTCACCATCGTGGCGGCGTGCATGAGGGCGGACACCGGGGTGGGGCCGGCCATGGCATCCGGCAGCCAGATGTGGAGCGGGAACTGGGCCGACTTGCCCATCGCCCCGAAGAACAGCAGCAGGCCGCCGGCGAAGGCGACGGCCTCGAGGGCGTCGGAGTGGGCGGCGGCCGCCTCGTGGATGGCCGAGAACGAGAAGTCGCCGATCGCCAGCGCCAGCAGGATGGCGCCGAGGATCAGGCCCACGTCGGCCACCTTGTTGGTGTAGAAGGCCTTCATGGCCGCAGATGAGTTCTCCTTCTGCTCCCAGTAGTGGCCGATCAGCAGATAGGAGGCGAGCCCCACTCCCTCCCAGCCGATGATGAGCTGGATCAGGTTGGGGGCGCCCACCAGGATCAACATGGAGCCGGCGAAGAGGCTCAACGCGGCGAAGAACCACGTGACCCTGACGTCGCCCTGCATGTACCCGACCGCGTAGATGAAGACCAGCAGGCTCACGACGGCGACGACGAAGTACATCATGATCGACAGGCCGTCGACCACCCAGCCGAGCTCGAAGACGAGCGAGCGGCCGTCGAAGATGCCGATGGAGGCGATCTCGAACTGGACCTCGCGGTAGATGCCGGTGGCCATGTTCTGCACGAAGAGCACCGACGCCCACACGGTGTTGATCGCCATCGCCCCGATCGCCAGCTCGGCGCCGAGATACTTCAGCCGCTTGCCGAAGAAGATGATCAGCAGGAACGCCACGAACGGCAGCACGAGCATGATCCCCGCCCACTCGGCGAAGAACCCGCCCTGGGCGAGGTCGGTGGCTGCCGCCGCGAAGAGGAGCGTGTCCGCCATCAGAACTTCATCAGGTTGAGCTCGTCGACGTTGGCGCTGCGGCGGTTGCGGAAGATCATGAGGATGATGGCGAGGCCGATTCCGACTTCGGCGGCGGCGACCGTGATCACGAAGATGGAGAACACCTGGCCCACCGCCTGGCTGGAGCGGATGACCGCCTCGAAGGCGATCAGGTTGATGTTCACCGCGTTCAGCATCAGCTCGACGGCCAGCAGGACCATCACGGCGTTGCGGCGCACGATGAGGCCGTACACCCCGAGGGAGAAGAGGGCGGCGGCAACGATCAGGAACTGGTTGACGATCACACCGAACCCCGCTCTTCTTCTTCCTTCGGGCTGAGATCGCGCCGGGCGAGGGTGACACCGCCGACCAGCGCGGCGAGCAGGATGAAGCCGACGATCTCGAACGGCAGGACGAACCGTCCCAACAGTGCCTCCCCCAACACCCGGGTGTCGGTGGGCACTCCGACTTGGGCGATCTGCCGTGAGCCGAATGCCGTCAATGTGGTGTAACTGAGGGTCAGGAACAGCAGCACCGCCAGTACCGCGGCGGGGAGGCGGGCCTTGGGGTTGTCGAGCCCGACGTCGCGGACCATCGGCGCCCTGGTGATCATCGTGCCGAACAGGAAGAGAACCACGACGGCGCCGATGTAGACGAGCACCAGGGTCCACGCCACGAACTCCGCCGACAACATCAGGAAGAGGGCCGCCGAGCCGCCGAGGGTGGCGACCAGATACAACGCCGCCCGCACCACGTTCTGGGTGGTGACGACCCGGGCGCCGGACACCAGCACCCCGGCGCCGATGAACAGGTACAGCCAGTTGATCGGCTCGGAGATCCATGCCTCGAACGTCATCAGGACTCCAGCCCAGGCGCCTCGGGGACGGTCTCCAGCCAATCCTGGAGCTTGTCCATGTCGTGCAGCATCTTCCCCATCGCCAGTTCCGAGTACTCGTACTCCGGGCTCCAGAACAGGGCGTCGAACGGGCACACCTCGACACAGATCCCGCAGTACATGCAGAGGGCGTAGTCGATGTCGAAGCGGTCGAGGGTGGCCCGCACCCTCACCCGCCCACCCGGCTTGTCAGGCGGCTTCTCCTCCTTGTGACCCTCGATGTAGATGCACCAGTCCGGGCACTGGCGGGCACAGAGCATGCAGACGGTGCATGCCTCCTGGTCGAGGGCGATGACGCCGCGCGCCCTGGCGACCGGCTCCTCCTTGACGAGCGGGTAGTTGACCGTCTTGAGGTGCTTCTTGGGACTGAAGATCGTCTTCACCATCGTGATGAACGTGAGCTTCATGCCGGTGAGGAGTCCGCGGCCGGGGATCATGGGCCGGACAGCCATCAGAAGATGACCTTGACTGCGCCGGTCACGACGATGTTGGCGAGTGAGATCGGGACCAGCCACTTCCAGGCGAGGGACTGGAGTTGATCCTCTCGGAACCGGGGGAAGGTCCAACGAAACCAGATCATCGCGAAGACGAGCAGGAAGATCTTGCCGCTGAGGATGAGCGGTCCGGCGAACTGCAGCACCTCGGTCGAGAGGCCCGGCGCCCAGTAACCGCCGAGGAACAGCGTGGCGGCGATGGCCGCCATCGTGAACATGTTGGCGAACTCGGCCAGGAAGAAGAACAGAAACCGAAAGCCGGAGTACTCGGTGAGATAGCCCATCACGAGCTCGGATTCGGCGATCGGCATGTCGAAGGGGATCCGGCTCAGCTCGGCGAGGGCGGCGATCATGAAGATGACGAAGCCGACCAGTTGTGGGATGACGAACGGGAAGCCGTACGCCCAGCCCAGTTCCGAGAACCAACCCGCCTGCGCCTCGACGATTCCCTCCAGGCTCATCGTCCCGGCCATGATCACCACCCCGACGGTGGCGAGCACGAGCGGCAGCTCGTACGCGATCAACTGACCGGCGGCGCGCAGCCCGCCCATCAGCGAGTACTTGTTCGCCGAGGACCAACCGGCGACGAGGATCCCGATCGTGGAGAGCGATGAGATGGCGAGGGCGTAGAAGATGCCCACGTCGAGATTGCGGATCGACAGCCCCGGCCCGAACGGGATGACCACGAACAGGGCGACGGTGCCGATGAAGACGAGGACGGGGGCGAACTTGAAGACCGGCGCGTCGGCCTCGTCCGGGACGATGTCCTCCTTCTGGAAGAACTTGAGGCCGTCGGCGATGAGCTGGGCCCATCCCCACCGGCCACCGGCGAAGTAGGGGCCCACCCGATTCTGCATCTTGGCGGACAGCTTCATCTCGGCGAAGCCGATCATCATTCCCGCCACCGGGATGATCGTGGCCACCAACAGCACCTTGGCGAGGAGCAGCAACCAGAAGTTGTCGACCAGCCAGCTCATCGGTCGACGTCCCCCAGCACGAAGTCCAGGGATCCCATGATGGCGATGATGTCCGGTACGATCGTGCCCTCCAGCGCCCACGGCAGGATCGAGATGTTGGAGAACGAAGCCGAGCGGATCTTGAGCCGGTACGGGCCCTGGCCGCCGTCGGACACCAGGTAGTAGCCCATCTCCCCCTTCGGGTTCTCGGCCCTGACATACGTCTCACCCGCCGGGACCTTGATGACCTTCGGGACCTTGGCCTGCAGCGGACCCGAGGGGATGCCGTCGATGGCTTGACGGATGATCTTCACCGACTGCCGGATCTCCTCGAGACGAACCCACCACCGGTCCCAGCAGTCACCGTTCTCACCCACCGGCACGCGGAAGTCGAAGTCGGAGTACGGCAGATAGTCCTCGACCTTGCGGAGGTCGAACCCGACACCGGAGGCGCGCAGGTTCGGCCCAGACACCCCGAAGGCGGCAGCCACCTCGGGTGGCAGGACCCCGATCCCCTTGGTGCGGGCGAGGATGATCTCGTTTCCGGCCACCAGCGCCTCGAGCTGATCCGCCGCCGCCGCCACCTGATCCATCGCCTCCTTGGTCTCGGCGAAGAAGCCTTGCGGGAGATCCTGGATCTGCTTGCGGGTCGCCGATCCAGACCCGTAGGCCGGCTTCACCCCGCCGATGCGGTTGAAGTTGGGATGGAAGCGTCCGCCGGTGACGCTCTCGAGCAGGTCGAGCACCCGCTCCCGCTCCCGCAGGGCGAAGAACAGCGGGGTGGCCGCCCCCAGTTCCAGCGGATACGAGGCCATGAACACCAGATGCGACGAGATGCGGGCCATCTCGGTGAGGATGAGACGGATGTACTGGGCGCGTGCGGGCACCTCGAGCTCCATGAGGCGTTCGGCAGCGACCACGAAAGGGATTTCGTTCGCATACCCCGACACCCAGTCGATGCGGTTGACCAGGGTGGTGATCTGCGGATAGGTGCGAACCTCGGCCAGCTTCTCGTATCCCCGGTGCATGTAGCCGATCACGGGCTTGACGTCGTAGGCCCGCTCCCCGTCGATCTTCGCCACCAGCCGCAACACGCCGTGGGTGGAGGGATGCTGGGGCCCGATGTTGAGGATCATGTCCTCGGTCTCGATCTCCAAGGAGACCGAGACCTCGGAGAGATGACGGACCAGATCCTGTTCGGAGATGGTCATGGTCGCGGGACTCCCATCACGCCTCCGGGTTCTCCGTCGACGGACCCTCGGAGTCCGCCTCAGCGTCCTCGTCGGGCATCGACTCGACGTCGACCTTCCCCGGCCAGGGCTTCACCTCGCGGCTGAGCAACGGGTACGACTTGCGCAGCGGATGCCCGACGAAAAAGTCGGGGAGATAGATCGGGTCGAGACCGGGATGTCCGTGGAACGAGATCCCGAACATGTCGTGCGCCTCCCGTTCGTGCCAGTCGGCTCCGGGGAACACGCTCACGAGGCTGTCCACCCTGGGATCGGAGGCGTCGAGGTCCGTGGTGAGAATCACCAGCCTGCCTTCCGACAGGTCCCCGAGCGTGCACAGCAGTTCGTAACGCTCACCGACCTCCTGTTGCGGTGGATCGCCGACCGCCACTTCGTTCGTCCAGTGGGTGGCGCTCAGCCATGAGAAGAACACCAGCCCGAAGCGGTCGCGCGCCGCCAGGACCGAGGCCCGCCAGCGGTCGACGTCGACGGCCACCTTGGCGGTTCCGAACGCGACGGTGGCCGTGCCGCCCACCTCCTCCGCCACTTCGGCGGCGAAGCGCTCCAGTGGGGTGGATTCGGAGCCCCCCTCGCCAGCGGGAACATCCTCTGAGACCACGTGCTCGCCGGTGTCAGACGGGCTCATGGTCACGCTGATTCCACTTTTCCTTGATGTCCTCGCCCTCGATCTTCTTCTGGAGGAGGATGATGCCGTCGAGCAACGCCTCGGGGCGGGGCGGGCACCCCGGCACATACACATCGACGGGGATCAGCTGATCGACGCCCTTCGTCACCGAGTAGGAGTCCCAATAGGGCCCACCACAGTTGGCGCACGATCCCATCGAGATCACGTACTTCGGTTCGGGCATCTGGTCGTAGAGCCGCTTGACGGCGGGAGCCATCTTGTCGGTCACGGTTCCGGCGACGACCATGAGGTCGGCCTGGCGGGGGGAGGCGGGCAGGGGGATGATGCCGAAGCGCATCGAGTCGTACCGGGGACCAGAAGCGGCCATCATCTCGATGGCGCAGCAGGCGAGACCGAACTGGAACAGCCACAACGAG
>CAZCRP010000052.1:0-5589 GCA_964501055.1 uncultured Acidimicrobiaceae bacterium | reverse complement strand
GCGGGACCAGTTGAGGAGCCACGACACCGGTTTGGGAACCCCGAACTTCTGGACTACTCCCATTGGAGCACGCCCTTCTTCACGGCGTAGACGAGCCCCTCGACGAGCGTCAGCATGAACAGGACGATGGCAACGAGCCCGAACATGCCGAGATCGTCGGCCATGATGGCCCACGGGAAGACGAACACCGCCTCGACGTCGAAGACGACGAACAGGAGCCCGAAGACGTAGTAACGGACATAGGTCTGGCTCCACCCCGACCCGACGGGGTCGACCCCGCACTCATAGGTCATCGTCTTCGTCTTCGTCGGGTTCGATGGGCGAATGATGGAGGCCACCCCGAGGATCGCTCCCACGAGAACCACACCCAGGGCTGCGAACACCCCGACCGTGATGTAGTCCTGGAAATACTCGCTCATGAAACCGGCAAACCTCTCCGTGACCCGGGGCGAGTATAGGAATCGGGGTTGGCCGCCCAAATCCACGTCGGACCCCGTTTCCGGGCCTCCGGTAGCCTTCGTCCATGGGTGTGCTCGTCGCTGGCACCGATCCAGACCCCCCCGACCTCGGGCGGTCCCGCCGCCCCGCCTCGCCGGCAGTCGGCGTGGTGCTGGCCGCCGTGGCATTGGGACTCATCGCCCTCCCGACGTCGCCCGGCGCCGATCAGGCGACATCGCCCGAGCGGAGGCCAGGCGTGGCCCTCACCGACAGCGGGCGCTGGATTCCGTGGTCCCAGTCGACCGTGCTCGCCTTCGATGCCACCCGGCTGGGCGACCGCTACCTGATCCCGGTCGCCGGGACGATCGAGTCCCTGGGCGCAGACGGCGTGACACGCTCCGAGGTGCTGCCAGGCGTCGAGTTCGTGCGCGGAGTCAGCTCGGATGGCGAGCACGCGGTCGCGTTCGGCATGGATGAGCGGGGTCCGGCGCTGTGGCTCACGGCAGGTGAGGACGTGTGGACCCGCGTGCGGCTGCCGTGGCAGGGCACGGTGCAGGCTGCCGCGATCAGCGACGGTGCGGTGACGCTCATCGGGGTCGACGACACCAGGGCGCGACGAATCGTGGCGAAGTGGTCGGGAACCGCGGGGACGGGGTGGCGGGTGCTCGAGAGCGGAGCGCCAGACGCGGCCTTGCTGCCCGTCGAGGGTGGGTTCGTCGCCCGTGGCCGCATCGCCGACGGTCCCGTCCAGTACCTCATCAGCCGCGACGGGCTCACGTGGGAGCCATTCGCCACCCGCATCGTCAACACCGTCGGCGAAGTGGCCGCCATCGTTGAGACCGGGAGCGGTGACGTCGTGCAGATCCCGGGCGACGACCGGCTGATCCGACCGCCCGAGTGGCCGATCGCCGCACTGTGGCGGGTCGGGGACCGCATCTGGATCCAAACCCCGACCGCCGCCTGGTGGAGCACCGACGGGACCCGGTGGACCCGGTTGGCGCTCGATCGGCGACACGGAATCCGGGCGGGGGCACCCGTCCTGCTCCCCTTCACGGACCGGGCCGCGGTCAGCGTGGGCGGCACGGTCGGATCGCCGCAGGACATCTACATGTGGATACTGGGGACGTGACTCCCTCCGCATGCTGATCCCCTCGACGACCGGGCGCGGCCTGGTCAACCTCGTCGCAGAGATCGAGGCCCGGTTGACGGGGTCGGCCGCCGCGCCCCGCCTCGATCCCCAGCTGGCGGAAAGGATTCCCAGCGGCCGCTCCATCGTCCTCGCCTTGTTCGACGGGCTCGGTGCCGCCCAGGCTACGCACGAGCAAGTGTTCGCCTCGTCCCTCTCCGGCGTCCTCCACGCCCCATTCCCGACCACCACCACCGTGAGCCTGGCGACGGTCGCCACGGGGCGGGTCCCTGCCGGTCACGGCGTCATCGGTCACCTCATGTGGCTCCCCGCCGAGAAGATCGTGCTCAACGTCCTCAAGTTCGTCACGCCGGACGGCCGGCCCTCGAGCCTCGACACGTCCGGTTTCCTCCCCCGCCCGAACCTGTGGGACCGGTTGCGGGGGGCAGGCATCGAACCCGTCACCGTCCAGCCGGGCGGGTTCGCCGCCAGCCCCCTCTCGCACGCCCTCTACCAGGGATGTCGATTCGAACCGGTGTGGACGAAGGCCGAGTGGGTGGACGCCACCGTCCAATTGGCGTCCCAGCCCGGCCGGCTGGTCTTCGCCTACTGGCCGGACATCGATGTGGCGGCCCACGTCTCCGGCCGCGCCTCGGCCGCCTACCGGCGGGCGGTCACCGAGGCGGGCAGGCTGTGGCAGCACCTCCGCGACCGCCTCCACCAGCCGCTCATCGGCACTTCCGATCACGGCCATCTCGATTACTCACCCCGCGGCAAACTGCTGCTGCGAGCGCCCTCGATGAACGAGTTGCGATGGTTCGGCGATCCGCGCTCACTGATGGTGAAGGGCGAGATCGCCGGGGTCACCGGGATGCTGAGTGAAACCGGCGCCCAGCTCATCGAACGGGACGAGTTCGCCGACTGGTTCGGGGCCGACCCGGATCCTCACCCCGAGCTCGACGCCCGCCTCCCCGATCTCCTCTGTCTGGCGGCGGACGACACGTTGCTGCTCCCACGCGGGTTCGATCGCCGGCTGGTGGGCTACCACGGCGGCCTGCGCGCCGAGGAGGTGGAGATCCCACTGCTGATCGGATGAGCGCCGCCGTGGGCGTCGACTCTCAGCGGGCAACGAACACGCGGTCGGCGATGAAGGGGCCGAGTCCCACCTGATGGTCGTCGTCGACCCTGACGGTGATGGTGCCGTCGGGCGTGCGGGCCACCGTCTCCACCCTGGCGCCGGGCCGCAGTCCGTTGACGTCGAGGAAGTCCATGATCTCGTCGTCGAGTTCCAACTCCTCCGAGATGCGCTCGAGGATCGCCACCCGGTCTGCTACCGCGGCCAGAGGTTCGACCGGTGGAGCCTGATACCCCGCCCCCGGGATGGGATTCCCGTGGGGACAGGTCTTGGGGTCACCCAGCTTCTCCCACATGGCCCGCTCCACCTGATCCGAGATGGCGTGCTCCCACACCTCGGCCTCCTCGTGCACTCTCACCCAGGGCAGACCCAGCACCTCGGTCAGGAACCGCTCGGCAAGTCGGTGACGCCGGACGACGACCTCGGCGAGATGGAGACCGGACTCGGTGAGCGTGACCTCCTCGCCCGCCACCACCAGCCCGTCGTCCTGCATGCGGTGGATCATCTCGGACACCGACGGCCGCGACACCCCCAGCCAGTCTGCGATCCGCGCCTGGATCACGGGCAGATCGGCCTCCGCCAGCTCGTAGATGGCGGCGGCGTACTCCCGATACGTGGTGCGGTACTGCGACAGATCGGTCACGAGGCGATCCTACCCGGGGGGCGAATGGGCGCTCCGGCGGCGGATTCGGACGGCTGTGTAAGCCGCGCCTAACAACATCCGTAAGGTAGATTTGCACTATGGGCGTAGTGCAATTTATGGTCCCGCCCCGCATCGCCGAAAGGAGCAACGGAAGGTGCGAACGGTGTCCGCCATCACAGTCGGCCTCGTGCTCACCGCCGCCGCCTGCAGCTCGTCTCCCGGCGCCGACGGGTCGCCGTCCGAGACCACGGCGACGACTGCACCCACCGCCGGCCCGATCGTCCTGTACTCGGGCCGCAACGAGAACTTCGCTCAGCCTGTGATCGATTCGTTCACCGCCGCCACCGGCATCGCGGTGGAAGTCCGCTACGGCGGAACCGGCGACCTCGCGACGACCCTCACTGCCGAAGGCGCCTCGTCCCCGGCCGACGTTTTTTGGGCGCAGGACCCGGCGTTCATCGGCGGGATCGCCAAGCAGGGTCTGCTGACCACACTGCCCACCGACGTGCTGAACCTGGTGGAGCCGCGCTACTCGGACAACGAAGGTCGCTGGGTGGGCATCACCGGCCGCAGCCGGGTGCTGGTCTACAACACCGACCTCGTCTCGGCCTCCGAACTGCCCGACAGCGTGTGGGACTTGGTGGAGCCCGAGTGGCGCGGACGGTTCGGAGTGGCGCCGACCAACGGATCCTTCGTGGCGTTCGTGACCGGGATGGTGCTGGCGGACGGCGAGCAGCGGACCATGGAGTGGCTCCAGGGCATCGCGGCCAACGACCCGGTCATCTTCGACGGCAACGGACCCATCGTGGACGCAGTGGTGGCTGGTGACCTGGCGGCGGGCCTCGTGAACCACTACTACCTGCTGCAGCGCATCGCCCAGCTCGGTGAGGTGCCGGCCGCCAACCACTTCTTCCCGTCGGGCGATCCTGGCGCGCTCGTGATGGCCACCGGGGCAGGAGTCCTGGCCGGCTCCGACCAGCCCGATGCCTCCCTGCAACTGATCCGTCATCTGCTGGCGCCCGAATCGCAGACCCACTTCCTCACGCTGTACGAGTACCCCTTGGTGGCGGGGATCGGCTCGCCGGAGGGCCAGGTGCCGCTGGAAGATCTCCCCACCCTCGACATCGGGCTCACCGACACCGCCGACACGCTCGAACCGGCGCTGCGCCTGATCGCGGAGGCCGGTCTGACCTGATGGCCACCATCGCCCCGTCTGCGATCGATCCGACTCCGAAGCCCCCTGCCGCCACGCGGCCGCGGGCTTCGGTCGCGCTGTGGGTGATGGCCATCGCCGTGACCCTTCCAGGCGCAGCACCGATACTGCATCTCGTCTGGAACGTGGTGCGGCCGGGTGGATTCGACGCGGGCGGCATCTCCGTCGGACGGCTCGTCGACCTCTTCGCGTCGACCACGTTGCTGGTGACAGCCGTCACCGTCACGACGCTGGTGTTGGGCACGGCCACCGCCTGGCTGACGACTCGCACCGACCTCGCCGGACGCGGCGTGTGGTCGACTCTCGTCACGATTCCACTCGTGATCCCCTCCTACGTCGGTGCCCTCGCCATGCTCGGGTCGTCCGGCAACGGCGGGCTGGTGTCATTGGCGCTCGACCGGGTCGGACTCCCCAAGCTGCCGGTCTTCGCCGGTTTCTGGGCGGCGTGGGGAGCCCTCAGCCTGTGGAACTTCTCCTACGTGCACCTCATCACCTCCCCGGTGCTGGCGCGGATGGACCCCTCCCTCGAGGAGGCATCCCGCGGGCTGGGGGCGTCGCCCTGGCGCACGCTCACGGGCGTGGTGTTGCCCCAGTTGCGCCCCGCGCTGCTCGGATCGTCGCTGCTCGTCGCGCTCTACGTCATCTCGGACTTCGGGGCGGTCTCCCTCCTCCGCTACGAGACGTTCACCCGGGCGATCTACACCCAGTTCCGCGGTCGTCTCGACATCACGCCCGCCCTGTTCCTGTCGGGGATCCTGGTGCTCGGCGCGCTGGTGCTCGTGATCGCAGAACAACGCAACCGGGGTAGGGCGTCGCTCTCCGCTCACCGGCCCGCCCGGCCCCCTTCCCGTGTCGCCCTGCGTGGCTGGCGCCGGATCGCCGCCCACGGATTCCTCACCTCGCTGGTGGTCGCCGCCCTGGTGCTCCCGCTCGTCACGCTCGGGTGGTGGGCGCTGCAGGGCATCTCACTCGGGAACGTGTTCACACCCGTATGGGCGGAGGCGGTCCGTTCGACCGGTGTGGCGACCGCCGCC
>CAZCRP010000051.1:3217-12759 GCA_964501055.1 uncultured Acidimicrobiaceae bacterium | reverse complement strand
TGGCGCCCCGACGAGCCCGTCGGTGCCGACGTCCCATCCTCGCTCACGCAGCACATACCAACGGCCGGTTGCCAGCCCGACGGTGTTGGCCGCCTGGGCACCGGTCACGAACCCGACCGACGCGCCCGACGGCAGACCGAGCAGATCCTTCAGCCAGCGACCGGCCGCGTCCTCGAATGCCAGGGCTGCCGGTGACAGCGCCTCGTTGAACGCGGCCTGGTCCCATCCGGTGGCGAGGATGTCTGCCACCAGTGCGGCATCGGTCGATCCACCGACGACGAAATCCGAAGTAGCGGGGGCCGGCCGATGCCATCAAACCCGGGCCCGCGACTGCCGTCATCTCGGCGATGACGTCTGCGAGTGGCTGGGGGTCGTCTCCCAGGTCCGATCCGAGCTCGGCGGCAATGCCCCGGCGGGACGCGGTCGGACCCACCCGGGCAGCGAACAGACCTTCCCGATAATCGGCAACGGCATGGGCCGCCCCAACGAGAGCGTCCCGAAGACTCGACATCGTCGAACGCTACGGGATCCACCGACGCGATGCCGCGAGCACCGCCGTTCGGCAGCCGGCGGCCCGGGCGGTGCGGGCGGACAGCTCGCGATCCGATGATCATGGCCCGCCGCCGGCCCGTTGCGCCGCGCACGCTGCCGGAGCACCGGCACTCGGTACCAGCCCCTGCCTGTCAGGACTCAGCCGCCAAGAGCTCGCCGAGATGGTCGAGTTGTTGTTCGTATCCCCACTTCATCCCGAAGGCCGCCATCCGTGCCTTGGGCCCGATCTGGGTGATCGAGATTCGAAGGTTGACGGTGGTGATCCCGTCGTGCTCCGACAGGGAGAGGTCGTTGGTGTGGTGGATGGTCGAGCCCTCCTCCTCGCCCTCGGTCCACGAGCGGGCTTCCCAGACCAGCCGGGCATGCTCCTCGACGACGGTAAAGGTCCCCTCCATCGGCCAGCGGGTGCCGGCGTACTTCCCCATCTCCTCGCCCGCCTGGGTGACGACGTAGATCCGCCCGCCGACACGCGGATCGATCTCACATTCGGGCACCGTCGTCTTGTCGGGACCCCACCAGTCGCGCAGCATCTCGGGTCGCGTCCACGCCCGCCACACGGTTGCGATCGGCGCCGGGTACGAACGCTCGAAGTCGAGTTCCTTCCGCTTCTTGAAGAGTTGGGTGATCATCCGACGATCCTCCTGTTCATGTGGGTAGCCGTCATCGGGCGGCGCCCGTAACGATGTCCGCGATGCGGGCCTCGGTCGCTTCGTCCAGGTCGCGGGCGCCGTCGGGTGGGGCGAGATTCGCCTTCTCGGCGTATCCGGGCATCCCGTACCAGAGACGAGGCTCGAGCTCGGGGGCGGCGGCGGTGATGGCCTCGTGCATCCATGCTGCCATGTCGTGGAGTGGCTCCAGCCCGGCGATCGTGTCCGGCACGGCGGCGTCATCAGTCGTCTTGCGTGCCATCTTCTCCACCTCGCGTAGCCATCGATTCCAGGTACATGCCGAGCGAGTCGAGCCTGGTCTCCCACACCCGCTCGAACGAGTCGACCCAGTGGCGCATCTCCTCGAACTTGTCTCGTTCGAGGTGGTAGATCCGCCGTCTCGCCAACGGCTCGACAGCAACGATCCCCGCTCCGCTCAGCACCCGCAGATGCTTCGAGACCTGCGGTTGGCGAAGGCCGAGCGCATCGACGATGTCACCGACCGAACGCGGCCCGCTCCGCAACAACTCGACGATCTGAAAGCGGCTCGGCTCACCCAGGGCATTGAGAGTCGACGCATGCACACGAGCGACGCTACTCCAACGATATATTCCTGTCAAGGAATATATTGTTGGAGTGTCTCCCTGGCCGAGAAGCCGGAATCGACAAGCCCGCGATGACCGAGGAACCCCTCCCACGTCAGCGTGGGTGCTGAATGCTGGCTGCTGGGTTGCGAGACGAACTCGTTGAGTGCTGCAGCGAACAGCGCGGATGGATCGGCGGGGCAGCGCGGCCCGCCCCGCGGAGCTCCTGCATCTGTGCGTGGGGGACGTGGTCCACGACATGCCGCGCGCTCACGAACATGAAGGGTGTCGGCCCCGTGCAGCACCAGCATCGGCGGGGTGATGGCGCCGAGCACGGCAGGATCATCAGGCGCCGGGCCTTCGCACGTCATGAATTGCTGGAAGAAGTCGACCAGTGCAGCACGTCGCGTCCTGTGGTCTCGATATGGCCGGAGTCTTCCGCCACGGCCATGTCTTCGTCGTCGAAGGATATCCGGCGGACGGCCGAGCCGCGGCCGTCAGGTTGCCTTCAATGGCCCGCTCTCCCATTGCGGCGAGGGCACCGCCGAGAGCCGCCTGCTCGAGTTCGTCCATGGAGCAATCCGGGGACGGTCCGGTGGACGCGGATGGGTGAACACGTTGGAGCGTTTCTTGAGCCTCGTCGGTGATCTTCTCTCTGACGTCGTCATGTGGAGGCCAAGAGATGACTGGTGTCCAGATACCCACGTCAGCGCAGGATTCGGGAACGTATGTTTCATCCATGGAGATCCGGGTGCTGGGCCCCGTCGAGGTGCTGGTCGGGCCCGAGTCGGTTCCGTTGGGTGGTCAGAAGCAGCGGGCGCTGCTCGCCATGTTGGTGGCGTCCGCTCCGAACGTAGTGTCTGTAGACCGCCTGGTGGAGGGCATCTGGGCGGAGGATCCGTCTCCTGGCGTTCGTTCCACCTTGCAGACCTACGCGTCGAACCTTCGTCATGCAGTCGGTGATGTGATCGTCCACGATCGGGGTGGCTACCGGTTGGACGTGGATACGCAGTCGATCGATGCGGTGCGGTTCGTGGCGGTGTTGGACGAGGCCCGGACCGGTATGACTACCGCACCGGAGCAGACGGCGGCGCGATTGCGCGAGGTGTTGGGATGGTGGCGGGGACGGCCGTATGCGGATCTGGTGGACGTATCGGGTCTCGGGGCCGAGATTCGCCGGTTAGAAGAGTTGCGGCTCGAAGCTGTCGAAGTGCGCTTCGACGCCGAGTTGGCGACAGGTCACCACGACCGGTTGGTGGCAGAGTTGGAGGCGTTGGCCGAGGAGCATCCGACGCGTGAACGGTTTCGAGCCCAACACATGCTGGCGCTGTATCGGTCGGGTCGACAGGGAGAGGCGCTCCGCGCGTATCGGAGGACGGAGTCGTTCCTGTCCGAGGAGTTGGGGATAGAGCCGTCCGAAGAACTGCAGGACCTCGAGCTGGCGATCCTCCAGCACGACGACTCGCTGGTCGGGGGAGCAGGTCGGGCGGTCACCCAGCGGCTCGCTTTTCTCGTGTCCGATATCGAGGGTTCGACACGGGCGTGGGATCGGCATCCCCGGGCGATGGTGGACGCATTGGCGACCCACGATCGGGCGATGGCCCAGGCGGTTGAGGAGGCGGGGGGCCGGCTGTTCAAACACACCGGTGATGGAGTCCTGGCGGCGTTCCCTGAGGCGATACCGGCAGTCGAGGCGGCAGAGGCCGCCCAACGCGCGCTCGCCGACGCGGAGTGGGGCGAGGTCGGAGAGTTGCGAGTGCGGATAGGTCTCGATGTGGGGGAGGCCGAGTCGCGGGGTGGCGACTTCTTCGGTCCACCGCTGAACCGTGCCGCCCGCTTGTGTGCGGTCGGCCATGGCGGCCAGGTTCTGGTGTCGGCTTCGGTGCAGGACGAGGTGGTGAAGTCGGGGCGAGCCGGTGTGCAGATCCGCCAGTTGGGCGAACATCTCCTGCGGGGGATGGCGGCCCCGGAACGGATTGCACAGCTGGTGTTCGTGGGACTGCCGGCAGAGTTTCCCGATCTGCGCACGGACGCCGAATCGACGTTGGACCAACGTGCCGAGATGGTGTCGTTGCCGGGCTACGAGGTACGGGACCGGATCGGCGAGGGGGCGTTCGGGGTCGTGTGGCGGGCGTATCAGCCGTCGGTGGGACGGGAGGTGGCGGTGAAGGTGATCCGCTCGGAGTTGGCCTCGCAACCGTCGTTCGTGCGTGGGTTCGAGGCGGAGGCACGCACCATCGCCCGGCTTGCCCACCCGCACATCGTTCCCACCATCGACTTTTGGCGGGACACCGACTCGGCGTACCTGGTGTTGGGCTTACTGGCTGGTGGTTCGCTTGCAGCGGCGACGGAGGAGGGGACGGTGGACCGTGCCGCTGCCCGGCGCATCCTCGGCCAAGTCGGGTCGGCGTTGGATCACGCCCACTCCCAGGAGATGGCCCATGGTGACCTCAAGCCGGCCAACGTGCTTTTGGACGGGGCCGGCAACGCCTATCTGTCGGACTTCGGGATCGCCGCCCGGCTTCTATCTCCCGAGGTGGTGGCTTCGGTCTCGACCGACCCCGGGTACCGGGCCCCTGAGGCAGCGGTGTCCGGTCCCAGCCCGGCGGCGGACATCTACGCTCTGGGAGTGCTGGCCGGGGAGTTGTTGGCGGGCATCGATGACATCGACCCGGTGATCGCCCGGGCGACCGCGCCGTTCCCCGAGGATCGTCATGCGTCGGCGGCGGAGTTGTTGGCGGACCTGGACGAGGTGTTGGGGACCGAACTCCCCGAGACGCCGCGCCCTGTGGTCTCCCGCAACCCGTTCAAGGGGCTGCGGGCGTTCGAGGAGGGGGATGCCGCCGACCTCTACGGCCGGGACGAACTAATCGCGACATTGGTGGCGGCGGTATCCGAGCATCGGTTCGTGACGGTGGTCGGCCCGTCGGGGTCGGGGAAGTCATCGGTGGTGGGTGCCGGTCTCCTGCCCGCCCTGGCCGCGGGGGCGCTGGACGGGTCGGACGCCTGGTTCCGGGTAGCGTGCACTCCCGGTCCCGACCCGGTGCGCGCCCTGACCCAAGCGCTGGAAGGGATCGCAACCCGTCCCCTCGACCCGGACCAACTGGCGTACTCCGCGTGGTCGGGGGCCGTCGATGGTGAGGTGCTGGTGGTCGTCGACCAGTTCGAGGAGATCTACACGCTCGCCGATCCAGATCGACGCAACCGCTTCCTCGATTTGCTGGCGGACGCGGTCGAGGACGAAGCCAGCGGGGTGCGGGTGGTGGCCACCTTACGCGCCGACTTCTACGACCGGCCGCTGGAACACGAGCGGATCGGACGGCTGGTCCGCGACGGGCTGGTCACTGTGTTGCGGCCGACCCGCGAAGAGCTGTTGGCGATGATCACCGCCCCCGCCCAAGCGGTCGGGCTGCGCTGGCAGTCAGGCCTTCCTCACCGCATCGTCGAGGACGTCTCCCACCAGCCGGGCGGTCTCCCACTGTTGCAGTTCGCTCTCACCGAGATGGTGGAGCGCCGCAGCAGCAACCTCCTCACCGATGCCGACTACACGACCGTCGGTGGTGTTGGAGGCGCTCTCGCCACACGCGCCGAATCCCTCTATCAGGTGCTCACCCCCAACCAGCAGGAGGCAGCCCGCCAGATCCTCCTGCGCCTGGTCACCGTCGACGAAGACACCGACGACACCCGTCGCCGTGTGCGCCGCACCGAGTTGGAATCGGTCGGCATACCCCGCCCGGTGCTCGACGCCGTGCTCGACCTGTTCATACTCGAACGCCTCCTCCTGGCCGACCGCGACCCGGCCACCCATGGTCCCACCGTAGAAGTCGCCCACGAGGCGCTCCTGCGGGAATGGCCACGGTTGGCCGGCTGGGTCGACGACCAACGAGAGGCGCTCATCCTCGGACGCCGCTTCCGCGCCGCCCTCGCCGAGTGGGAAGACAGCCACCGACACGCGGACCATCTCCTCACCGGTAGCCGTCTCGCTCCCTTCGTCGGCTGGGCCGACACCACCACCCTCACTCCCGACGAACGCGACTACTACCAGGCATCGCAGGCGCGCGACCAAGAGGAACGCACCGCCCGCCGCCGCCGCCGCCGCACACTGGCCTCGATCCTGGCCGCTGCCACCATCCTCGCCACCGGCTTCGGGATCGTCGCCGCCGTACAGGCCGAGCGTGCCACCAGTCAAGCCCTCACAGCACTCCTTGCCGAGAAGCGAGCCGAGGAGCAGGCCGAAGCCGCCATCGTCGCTGCAGCTCGGGCCGAGGAGGAAGCAGACAATGCCCGGCTGGCAGAAGAACGGGCGCTCGTCGAGGCCCTGCGCGCGCGATCGAGCGAACTGTCTGCTTTCGCCACGGCCGTACTGAGCTCTGACCCGGCGCTGGCCAAGTTGTTGGCGCTGACCTCGGCCATGACCTTCGAACCGAGCCTCGACACACTCTCGGTGATCCACCAGGCATTCGCTGCCGATCCGGTCATCGATCGATACCTCTGGCCCGAGGGCCGCGACGTGGGCTTCATGTGGACCTCGGTCTCGCCCGACGGCACGCAGTTGGTGGCGGCGGGATGCGGCTGCGCTCTCCCCAGTACCTACCTGGAGGTGTACGACCCGGAGAACGACGAGGTCCTGTGGTCCTACGAGGTGCAAGACGAGCGCATCATCGTCGACTCGCCCCGGTACTCGCCTGACGGGGAATCAGTGGTGGTCGGGCTGTATTGGCTGGAAGAAACACTGCCCGAGGCGGGTCCGCTCGGGGCGCTGGTGTTCGATGCCACCGGCGGTGACGTGCTCCACCACCTCGACCTCGGCCAATGCGGCGGGACCGTATTCGGAGTCTCGGCGACCCACATCGTCAGCGACGCCATCCTCGACGGCGACGAGTGCTTTCACCAGACCATGTCTCCACCTGCCCTCCTGCTCACCGAACTCGATTCAGGAGCGCAGCGTGTGCTGACCACCCTTGGCTCGTTCGCAATCATGAGCGGTGACGGTCGCTATGTCGTCTACGACGATCTATCGGCGAACGTCTTCGTCGTGGAAGACGTACTCACAGGGGGGAGAATCACGGAGATCGAGATCGCCCCGTTCCTCGGACACAACCCCGCGGCGTTCAACCACGACGGCTCTCTGCTCGTGCTGGCGCGCGGCTCCGAACTCGACGTGTGGGATATCGCGGCCGGGGAGATGCTTGGTAGCTTCGACGGGCACCCGGCCGGCGTGCATTCGGCCACCTTCTCGACGGCGGGCGATGACACGGTCTACTCGACGGGGCGAGCGGGTGCACTCCTCCATTGGGACGCGCGTACGACGAGCGAGATTGCTTCGTTCCCGGCAGTGGGGAACGGCAACGTGTCGATGTCTGAGACCGGCATGGTGTGGGTTGCGGATCAGACCGCTCGCACATCGGTCTCGATCGCCACCGGAACCAGGGGCGAGGTCTGGGCAGTGGATGGGGGCTGGTGTGGCGGCTTTGCACTGTCGACGACCACCGGCGTCGGCGGGGGCCTGGCGTCGTTCACCGAGCACTGTCCAGATCGGGGCGATTTTCACACGGCAGTCATCGATCTGAATGCCGGCGAGTTGGTCACCCTCGTCCCCGGTGGCCAGTGGCAGGCGTCACTCATCGCTCCCGACGGATCGCGCTTCGCTCGCCAGGACATCGGTGACCGTCCGGTCGAGTTCGGTCCGATCAAGGTTCGAGACACCACGACAGGTGATGTCGTGACCCAACTCGCCGGAATCTGTACGTGGGACGGGAGTATCACGCCGTTTGGTGGCGCCGGACAGGACGGCTGCTTCGAGTACCCCGAGACGCCGTTCCCGATGTTCTCGCGGGAACTGTTCTGGGCGCCGGACGGCCGAAGGGTCGCAGTATGGAACGACCTCGCCGGTCTCTTCGTCGTGTGGGATGCCGACTCGGGCGCTCTGGTTTCCGGCTACGACGGATGTGACGAGCCCCGCGGCGGCTTGTTCGACGGCGAAGCGTGGACCGTCTACTGCACCGAACAGTTGGACGCCCGGATGATCCGGGTCGACGCCGCTACCGGCGATGAGATCTCCTCGGTCGCGGTCGAGCGGCTCGGGACAGACCTTCTCGGATTCGTCGGCTACACGCCGGGAGGCGAGTTCCTGGTCGCTGTTCGTGGGCACCTCGGCACCGGAGGGGGAGCGCTTGTCTGGTTCGACGCCGAGACACTCGAGATCGCTCATGTGCTGGAGAGGATTCACGAGGGTTCACCCAAGTCGTCCGCCCAGAGTCCGAGCGGCACGTTGGTTGCCACGGGGTCATCCGACGGGTTCGTCAAGGTATGGGACGTCGATCGGCGCATCCAGGTGCACGAGATCCAGATACGCGATACCGAGATCCAGGGACTGGCCTTCGTCAACGAGACGCATCTGGCGGTGGTGACGCGCCAAGGGCTCTTCCACGTGTACACGCTCGACGTCGACGAGTTGCAAGAGATCGTGGCCGGCTCGCTCACACGCGGCTTCACCACGACCGAGTGTGAGCGCTACGGGTTCGGGGCAGAGTGCCCCACGCTCGAAGAGTTGCAAGGTTCCCGGCTCTTGGCCCTCGATCGGTGAGCGCTGCCGATTCGCTCCATCCCGTGAGATCATCTGCAGCGACGAACTTGTCAAGTAGCTGTGGACCGGACACCGCGGAATCGTCCGAGTCACGGTCCGCTCATACGGACCAGCCCCGATCGCCTGTGTGAGCTAGGCGTCGATCAACTGGCTGATCACTCGTCGGCGATGGCCGTCAGCACGTCGAGCCGGGCGGCGCTCCGGGCCGGCCCGATCGCCGCGACCATGCCGGCGGTCGCCGCCACCGCCAGCCAGACACCCAGCTGCATGCCGGGGATGACCAGGGTTCCCGGGCCCTCGCCGGCCAGCGAGGCAACGACAGTCCACCCCAGCATCGTCGCGAGGCCGATGCCGAGCGTTGCTCCGAACAAGGCGGTGATCACCGCCTCAATGCGCACCATCCGTCGCCGATGGCGACGGGTGACCGGCGGCACGCAGCAGACCCAACTCGACGCTTCGCTCGACCACCGACAGCGCCAGGGTGTTGGCGATGCCAAGCACGGCGATGACGACCGCCAGCCCGAGTAGACCGTGAACAACGACACACCTTGTCTGCACGGACTGTTGCCAGAGCTCGAGCTCAATCCGCAGGCGCTCCGGAAGTTCGAGCACCTCGACGGGGTCCCGGATACCACGAGGTCATCGTCTCATCCCATCGGCGCTCTGTCCGTCACGGAACTCCTCCGGGTCGTAGACATCGGCGCTTCCCGTCGGCTCCCATCCCAGGATCTCCTTGGCGAAGGATGTGTCCCGCCAGCGGTACTTGTTCTCCGAGATGGCGTCGTACACCGCGAAGCGGAGCGACGCCGGCGCCGCCAGGCTCTTGTCGATGATTTGCACGCAGTCCGCCTGTGACAGGAATCCGGGAAAGTGGCGCAGCAGCCTTGGTCGGTCGATGTCCAGCACGACACCCAAGCGGATACACAGCACTGACATGTCGTGCACATCGGAGTACCAGCGTCCGACGTGTTCACCGAACAACTTGGCGATGGAGTAGGGAGCATCGGGCCTGGGAGGATCGTCGTGGTCCAGCAGCGGCCAGGGGACCTCCACCTCGTCGTAGCGGCCCGCCGCCAGCCGACCGTACGGAAGGGCGTCGTCGCGCTCATGGCCGCACATCGTGCCGCCCGAACTGCCGAACACCACACGCTTCACACCGGCTTCTGCCGCCGC
>CAZCRP010000051.1:0-3117 GCA_964501055.1 uncultured Acidimicrobiaceae bacterium | reverse complement strand
AGTCCGCCGATCAGACCACTCGCCCCGGTCACGAGGACTCGGGGGACATCCCTCTCCTCACTGCTCATCAGGCGCTGCCTTCCGTCGATGCCGGTCGATGCTCTGAGTCGACAGCCGACCGATCGACGTCCCGACTGTCAGAGTTGTGCGTCTCAGTCGGGTCGGGTCGCCCAGCGTCGACTCGTCGGCGCAGTATGTTCATCCGGAGCGCACAACTGTGGGTCGATCGAAGGTACGCCCTCATCAGATTGGCACATCGTGCGAATCGTCTCCGCAAGCTGTTCTTGGTGCGCAGCTTCAAGCGCCGCGGCGTGTCCCGCGACCAGATGGGGATACGGATTGATGATCCTCGATCCGACGTGGAACTCGAAGTGGGTGTGGGCCATCCCGCCCTTGGCATTGCCGGAATTGCCCACGAACGCGACCTGACGACCGGCGGCGACTTGGGAACCCTCGTCGAGGCCGTCGCTCACCGTCAACTCCCACGAGGACCGGCCGCGGTTACGCCGCGGATCGTCGTCGTTGAGGTGCAGGTACCAACTCTTCCAACCGTCGGCGTGGTCGATGACCATGTAGCGACCTGCCCTCGGGGACTCGGCGATCCGGCTGATGATGCCGTCAGCCACTGAATACACCGGAGAATGTTTCGGCGCCATCAGATCGATGCCCATGTGGATTCGCCCGTCCGGTTTGGCCGCACCGAAGGTCGGATCGAACCAGGTCTCCATCGGGTCTTGAGGGAAGACGATCTCGAAGGGGATTCGGCGCGAGGCGGCGAGGGCGGTGACCGGGACCGGCAGCACGGCGGCAGCTGCGGAGAGTGTCAGCATTCGCAGGAACTGACGACGCCCCAGCGGCTTTCTTGACACACCCACGAACTCACCTCACCGATCGCCGGAACACGGCGCACGTCCCAGAAGGCCGCGGCAACCTAGCTCCCACGTCCCCGCGGCCGCAAGACGGGGACGCCCCGGGTCCGATCGAACGAGAGGTGAGATCGAGGAGGTGGGCGGCGCGTCATGTGATGGTCGCCGATGATCCGTCAGGTCCACGATGAGCCTCGTCAGACCTACGTTCGGCAAATCGCCGGCACCGGGTCAGGCACCGTCGTTCCGTGAGCCCCGGCCGTCGGACCGTCTCGACATCAGAGCGCGAAAAAAGGTTTTCGGTTGAGCCGACATGGGCATTCGACTGCGGGAACAATCACGGAAAACGCTTTCCGTTGTGGACGAAGCGCCCGGGACACCCTTGGGGGTCATCGATGAGCCGGACACACCGAACGACCATCAAGGACGTGGGCCGCCGGGCAGGCGTGTCGGTCGGCACCGTGTCCAAGGCGCTCAATGGAACCGGCCAGGTCTCCGCCGCCACGGCGCGTCGCGTCCTCGACGCCGCGAGGGAGCTCGGGTACCGGCCCAACCGGGCCGCCCAAGGACTGGTCGGCGGCCGCTCGTTCCAGGTCGGATACGGGCTCCCGCAACTCGGTGCGTGGGGCAACCCCACACTGAACGCCTTCCTCCACGCGATGGTGAGCGCCGCGAGCGGACACGGCCTCGAGATCGTCTTGTTCCGGGGTACCGCCCACGACACCGATCCCTACCAGGATCTGATCCGCCGGGGAGTGGTCGACGGCTTCGTGCTGTCCGACACCGACTACGAGGATCCTCGGGTCGACTACCTGCTCGAGACGGGCTTCCCCTTCGTCACGTTCGGACGCACCGCCCGACCCGAGCGGCACTTCTGGGTCGACGTGGATGGGGCAGCCGGCACCGCCGACATCACCCGCCGCCTGCTCCACGCCGGACACCGCCGATTCGGGGTGATCGGCTGGCCGGAGGGATCCGAGTCCGGTGACCTCCGGGTGCAGGGAGTGGAGCGGACGCTGGCCGACGCCCGCTGCCCCGCCCCGATCGTCGTCCGCACCTCGAACGACTCAGGGCACGGTCGTCTCGCCATGACCGAGCTCCTCGACTCCGCCGCCGACATCACCGCGGTGATCGCCGTCGCCGACGAGCTCGCCATCGGTGCGCTCCTCGCCGCCCGCGAGCGGGGAATGACGGTGGGACAGGACATCGCGGTCGCCGGCTTCGACGATCTTCCTTCTGCCAGCATCGTCGATCCGCCGCTCACGACCGTGCGGCAGCCGTTCGAGCGCATCGGATCGGTGCTCGTCGACATGCTCGCCGAGGCGTTGTCCGGCGAAGGGCCACCCCGCGGGGAGCTGCTCACCCCGCATGTCGTCGTCAGGCAGAGCACCGGTGGGCGGACGTGAAGAACGTGGACACCCGGCTGCTGGAAGAGGACCGTTTCATTCCCGGCCAGGCGAGTTGGCGCGAGTCCCTGTTCTCCATCGGCAACGGATATCTCATGACCCGCGGCGCGTTCGAGGAGCAGCGGAGGGGCGAAACCCGTGCGACATTCATCAACGGCGCCTTTGTGACCCCGCCCGGAGATCTACCGCTGCTCGGCGCCGTGCCCGACTGGACCGGCTTCCGGTTCACCGTCGACGGCGAGCCGTTCGACCTCGAGCTGCGACGGCCCGCCGGATACCGGCGGGTGCTCGACATGGGCGACGGGTCGGTCACCCGGACTGTGCTGTGGCGGGGCGCCGACACCGGGACGATCCGGGTCGCCTTCCGGCGCATCCTTCCCCTCGGCATGCCACATCTGGCGGTGCTGGAGGTCTCCATCGAATCGCTCACCGACACCGTCGAAATCGAACTCCAGACCGGTCTCGACGCCTCGATCCCCAGCCCGACCGTCCCCGCCTGGACACCCGTCCACCTCGACCACCAGAACACAGGCGAGACACGCGGTGAGTACCGCAGTATCGACGACGCCCACCGGCTGGAGACCACCTGGCGGATCGACACGTCGGTGCCGCTCACCCACCTCGACGACCTGGTCCATCCGCGCGCCCGGGGGGTCGTCATCCTTCCGGAGGGCTCCCGGACGACGTTCACCAAGTTCGCCGCCTACCAGGTGGACCGCAACCCCGAGATCGACCTGGCCCTCCCCCCGCCGGGCACCACCTTCGACGCCATCGCCGGCTCGTCCCGCGCGGCGTGGGCGACGCGCTGGCGGGCCTCGGTGGTCGTCGTCGCGGCCGCCCCCGAG
>CAZCRP010000050.1:0-12794 GCA_964501055.1 uncultured Acidimicrobiaceae bacterium | reverse complement strand
CGGATGGGGCGAGACCTACCGCACCCCGGGGGTGCGGATGGGGCGAGACCTACCGCACCCCGGGGGTGCTGCAGGTGGTCGAGTCGCTGTGCGCCTCCCTCGTCGGTGCCGACCGTCCGCTGCGCCGCCATCTGCGCGAGGTGCGGTGGGCGGGTGGCGGCCTGTGGGGCGGCGGCTTCGCCCCCTCGGCAGTGTCACTGGCGCTGGAGGACCTGGCCGCTCGCCGCCAGGGGGTGTCGATCTCCGCCATGTACGGCGGTCCGCTGCGCTCCCGGGTGCGCCCCTACGCCGCCTCCGGGGGCTACGTGGAGGGGATGGACCCGGCCGACACCTGGCCCGACGAGCTGGAACGCGCGCAGGCGACAGGGTTCAGCGCCCTCAAGCTGCGCATCGGACGCGACCCGATCGAGCACGAGGCTCCGCTGCTCGAGTCGCTGCGGGAGGCGGCGCCCGAAGGGTTCGAACTGATGGCCGACGGCAACGCCGCCTACGCCCTGCCCGACGCCCTGCGGATGGGGCGGGTGCTGCAGGAACTGGGGTTCCGCTGGTACGAGGAGCCGATGCAGCAGCGGGGCGGCTACGTCGACTACGAGCGTCTCACCGCCTCCCTCGACATCGCCATCGCCGGTGGGGAGGCAGCGATGAGCCGCGCCGACGCCCAGCGGCTACTGGCCAAGAAGGGCGTGGACGTCATCCAGCCCGACCCGGTGATCTGCGGCGGGGTGGGCGACGCCCTCTTCATCGCCGAACTGGCAGCTCTCCACGGGGTCACCACCATCCCCCACTCGTCCAACTCGGCCCTCGGTATCGCCGCCTCGCTGCAGATCGTCGCCACCCTGGCCGACGCCACCCGGTCGCCGTCGGTCCCCGACCCGCTGCTGGAATACGGCATCGACGAGAACCCCAACCGGGAAGCACTGGTGGTGGAGCCACTCCTGATCGACGACGGCTGGATCGAGGTCCCCGCCGGGCCCGGCCTGGGCGTGGAGGTGGACGAGGAGTACGTCAGGGCTCACGCCATCGAACACGTCCGCGGGGACGGACGATGACCGGTCCACTCACCCGCGCCTTCCTGGCCGAGCGGCCCACCGCCACGCTCGGCACCGTGCGCCGGGACGGTTCGCCGCAGGCGTCGGTCGTCTGGTACCTGTGGGACGGCGAGCAGTTCGTGATCTCGACGGTCCATTGGACGGCCAAGTGGCACAACCTGCGCCGCGACCCGCGCTGTTCGATGTGCGTGGAGGACCCCTCGACCGGACAGATGGTCGTGGCCTACGGCGACGCCGAACTGGACGACGGCGACGTGTGGGACGGCACCTGGGAACTGGTCGACAAGTACTACGACGACGGGGCCGACACCGCGGCCCACATGGAGCGGATCTTCGCCACCGGCGACCGGGTGCTCATCAAGATCCGTCCCCGCCGGCTGATCACCCGCCGCCTCGACGAGTGACGAGCCGAGACGGGTATGGGATCTCTGGTAAAGACAGTTACCATTTTTCTTTCCCAGTCGCGAAGGTGCATCGAGAATGACCGAGACCACGTCCACCACCGCGTCGCTTCGATTGCACAAGATCGACACGGCCCGGGCACACGAAAAGGTCGTCGACCAGATCGTGTACGCCATCCGCGCCGGCATTCTGCGTGCCGGAGACCGCCTTCCCTCCATCGAAGAGCTGGCCGCCTCGACCGGCGTGAGCAAGCCCGTTGTAGGCGAGGCCGTGCGACTGCTGCGGGCGCACGGTGTGGCCGAGTCCAAGCGGGGCGTGCAGGGCGGAGTGACCATCGTCACCGACGACGTCCCGGTCGAGCTGCTGCCCGCCCACGGCTGGCGCCACGCCCATCTCACCGAACTCGTAGAGGCGCGACGACCGATCGAGACGATGCTGTGCCTGTTGGCGGCCGAAAGAGCCACCCCGGAGGAGCTGGCAGAAATGCACCGGACCATCGAGGAGCTGGAGGAAGCTGTGCAGCGTCCCGACGCCTCGTTCCTGCGCTTCGATCACCGCTTCCATTACCAGGTGGGTCAGGCAGCCCGCATCGAGATGCTGGCGTCCTTCCAGCATCACATCCTGTCGTCGATCGCCGTCGTGCTCGCCGAGTACGAGCTGTACCACGAGGATCGCGAACTCGTCGTGAGCACGCACCGGGAGATGCTGTTGGCGATCGAAGCCCGCGACCCGGACTGGATCCGCCAGGCCGCCGACCGCCACTGGTCCACCTCCGGCGGATCTTTCGCCAGCCTGGAGCCGCTGGCCGAAGGCACCGACACCGCGGGCAGCTGATCTCGAGCTCGCCGTGAGCGCCTGACCGAGCCTCACGGGGTAGCGTCAGGCCACCCATGTCGAACCCGAGGTCGATCTCCGCTCGCCGTCCGGTGCGCGGCTATTTCGCCGATCCGGCGCTGCTGGCGCTGCCCGGGATCGAACGCAACCGGATGTTCGTGCGCGGCGCCATAGGCTTCCCCGCCTTCCATCACCTCACTGGCGCCCGCCCGACTGAAGCATCGATGGGCCGGTCCACGTTCGTGATGCCTGCCAGCGGCTGGCTGTCCGCCTCGGGAGAAATCATTCCGGGCGGGGTGCTGGCGCTGGTGGCCGATGCGCCGCTGGCCGCGGCCATCGAATCGGTGCTGCCTCCGCACAAGATCGCGGCCTCCTCGGAGATCTCCCTCAATTTCATCGCCCCGGCCTTTCCCGGTCCCGGCAATCTGGTGGCAAGGGCGGAGGTGATCGACGCCGGCTCCCAACTCGGGTTCTCCCAGGCCGAGATCATCGATCAGCACGGCCGCCTCGTCGCCCACGCCACGTCGCGTTGTGTGATCGTCGACGCTCCACATGTCGAGTCGCCAGGGCCCCGTCAAGTGGACCCCGAGTGGACCGACGACGGCACGCCCGACCCATGGACCGGCGAGCCCCTCGGCATGCTCTATCCCGAACTGGATCAGATCTCGGGCCGCGAGGCGCTGCAGCGGTGGGTCGATGGCGAGTGGGAGCGGCCGCCGTTGTCGTACCTGCTCGGCCACAGGCCGGTGGAGGTGGGTGACGGCGAGAGCGTGTGGAAGGCCCCGTCCAGCCCGTGGTACTCGAGCCCAGGGCCGTTCCTGTACGGCGGAGTGCTGACCTGCCTGGCCGAGGTGGCCCACGCCGCCGCCTTCCACAGCCTGATCCCCGCCGGGTCGATGTACGCCAACCTCGACCTCAAGGTCCAGTTCGTCCGCCCCGCCTTCGCCGACTCCGGCGACCTGACAGCCATCGGTCAGGTCACCCACCGCGGCCGCTCCATCATGGTCGCCAACGTCGAACTCCAGAACGCCGAAGGCAAGACGGTCTTGTACGGCACCGGCTCAGCCGCAGTGATCCCCGGCGGCCTCAAGACCCTCACGGCCCAACGCCGCTCCGGCTGATCCAGCCGGCTCCTCACCGACTCGGGCCCGGACTTCGCCTTCGCTGCGCGCGGGAGGGAGGCGGTCACCGACGACTGAGGAAGTCGATCGTCACCGCCGCCGTCCAGGAGAAGCGGTCGCTGCCCAAGCCTTCCCCGGTGGCGGGGTCGTAGTACTCCCAGAACCCGTTGGCAGCGACGAGCTCGAGCGTCGAGGCCATCAGCCGTTCAGCTGCCTGTGCCTGCGCACCGGCGAACAGCGTCTCCACCGCCAGCCAGGAGGTGTTCGCCCATACCGGTCCCCTCCAGTAGCAGCCGGAGTCGAACCGGTCGGCGTCCTTGGCGACGCTCGTCGGGTACCAGGGGTGGGACGGGTCGGGTCCGAACGTCGACGGGTTAGCGAGGCAGTCCGCCAGATGTCCCGCGTAGCGAGGCGGATCGGCCCAGCTGGGCAACAGTCCGCCGGTGGTCGCCACCGCGTCGCCCCCCTCGTCGCAGAAGATCCCGCGCGCTCCATCCCAGGCCAGGGCAAGGGCTCTTCGCAGCTCATCGCTGCGGGCGGCGGCGATGTCCGCCGACGTCCCGGCCGCGGCCCAGAGGAACGCCAAGTCGGCCTCTGCCCTGCTGAGCACGGCGGTCAGGAACACGTCGCCTACCGCGAAGGGTGATTGGCCGGGGTCGGGGCGGTATCCGACCGAGCGGAGCCCGGCGAGAATCGACAGGTATGCCTCGTAGTCCTCATCAGTGGGACGCTGGTCGGGTGCCACATGTACCCGGTCACGGCGGGTGACGGCGATGGGCGACGGGCCGACCGTGGAGAGAGCGAGGTCGAAACGGGGCGAGTTGTCCATGCCGGACTCCCAAGGATGGAGGATGGTCACCAACCCCGTGCGCCGGCGGTCACGGTGGAACCAGAGATGCCAGCGCTCGATCGGTTCGAGCACCTCGCCGAGGAAGCGGCGGTCCGGGGCATGGCGCTGCAACCGGGCGATGGCGGTTGCCAGCAGCGGTGGCTGGGTGATCCCCGAGGTGGCCACCGCCGGCATCGCCGCGGTCCGCCCCCACACCTCGGGCCCGGGGAAGTACTCGACTCCGGACTCGTGGAACACGATGTGAGGCACCATCCCGTCGGACCACTGCCCGGCCAGCAGTGCCCGGATCTCGTCTCGGGCTCGGGGCGGATCGACGTGGGTCAGCCCGATCACGCTGAACGCCGCATCCCAGTTCCACTGCCCGGGATACTGCCGCGGTCCCGGCTTGATGAAGCGGCCCGTGTCGTTGGCGGCGAGGACGTCGACTGCTTCGGTCATGAGGCGGGAGCGTCGGTCGGGCAGCGTCATTTGCTATCCCAAGATAGCAAATTGGCTCACCGCGGGGCGCCGACTCCGGGGACGACCACCGTGCGATGCTCGAGCCGATAGCGCCGGGGGGTAGTGCCGAATCGCCGTCCGAACACCCGGTAGAAGTGGCTCAGGTTCGCCAGCCCGACGTCGACCGCGATGCGGGCGATCGCCTCGTCGGTCATCCGCAGCCTGGCTGCCGCGGCGTCTGCTCGCAGCCCGTTGAGGAGGTCGATGGCCCTGAGGCCCGTCGAATGCTTGACGACCCGGCTCACGTGCTCACGGCTGCGACCGGCCAGCGCCGCCAGACCGCCAACACCGGCCGCCATCGCATTGGCGTCCTCCCGCCACGCGGCCAGCGCCTCGCCCAGCCAAGCCGGAGCCCCTGTGAAGGTCGGGATGGCAGCGCTCGTCCCTTCCAGGACTTCCAGCAGGAACCGGTCGAGCTGCATTCGGTTGGGCGTCCCCGCGGCCAGCGAAGCACCGACCTCCGCGAGACGCGCCATCTGCAGCGCTGTCGTCCTCACGGTGGCAGCCGGTCCGGCGTCCCAAGGAAAGTCGCGCCCTTCGTAGTAGCGGCGGCGGAGGTCGGTGAGGACGGTCCGCCGGAAAGCCACATTGGTGATCGTGAAGCCGGCCGAGGGGGACCGGAACCGGTGCACATCGTCGGGCCGGACCAGGACGAGGTCTCCCGTCGCCACCCAGGTGGTCGTGTCGTTGACCTCGTGGATGGCTGAACCCTCGTCGACCCAGAAGACCTCGGCGAAGTCGTGGCGGTGGAGCGGCGAGGCAGGCGGGAACCGCGAGTGGCGAGCGACGTGACAGGCGCCATCCCCCACCCGCAACGACTCCCAGTCGATGCGAGGAATAGTCACAAGAACACAAGAAAATGCCGGATTTCGGCAAGACAACATCATAGATGTGGAACAGACTCGGTGCCCCTGACCGAGGAGCCGAGATGGACGACACTCAGCTACGCCGCCAGTACGAACGTGACGGCTATGCAATCATCCGCCGCGTCCTCTCCGACGACCTGGTGGCGGTCGCCAACCAGCACATCGACTGGCTGCTCGCCCAGAACCCCGGCCTGCGGCCGGACGAACTCGGACACCAGTTGGCACGGCACGACCCGTTCTGGCACCGCCTGATCGCAGACCCCCGCCTGCTCGATCTCGCCGAGGTCTTCCTCGGCCCCGATATCGCCCTGTTCGCCACCCACTACATCTGTAAGGAACCGCGGACGGGCCGCAAGGTGTTGTGGCATCAGGACGGGGCGTTCTGGCCGATCGAGCCGGTCGAGGTGGTCACCTTCTGGGTCGCGTTCACCGACTCGCGACCGGACAACGGCTGCCTCAAGGTGGTGCCGGGCAGCCACCGGACCGAGCTACTCGAGATGGTGGAGGCGACCGAGGACGCGGTGCTCGCCGCCGAGATCCCCGTCGAGGTCGACGAGGCCGACGCCGTGGAGCTGGTACTGGCTCCCGGCGATGTCAGCGTTCACCACCCGCACATCTTCCACGGATCCGACGCCAACCGGTCGGACCGCTGGCGAAGGGGACTGACCATCCGCTACATCCCGACCTCGGTGCGGATCACCGACCCCGCGGCCGCCAGTCCCTTCCTGCTCCGTGGCGCAGCGGTGCCGGGCGTCAACGACTATCTCCCCGCCCCGGCCTTCGATCCCGACAGGCACATGGCCTTTCACGTCTGAGATCCTCCCTGCCAACCGACCCGGGGGGTCGGCGCCGCTCAATGGCGGGCGAGGTCGAGACCGGTGATGGCGGCGATCAGCTCGGCCGCCCGCTCGACCGCGGCAGCCGGGCCGAAGCGCCCCGTCAGCACGCCTTCCAACATCGCCTGCAGTTGGCGCGACACCCGGGCGTGGGCTGGAGTCGGCGCTCGCACCACGGCATTGGCGAGCATGGTCGTGGTCTGCGCCAAGAACGGGATTTCGTCTCCGATGGCGGCGGCGGCCGAACGGCGGGGCGGAATCTGACCCGTCTCCCCCGCCATGCGCACCAGAGCCTCGGGAGCGAGGAGGTGCTCGAGGAGCCTCATCGCCTCTTTTGGCTGGTGGGCCTGTCGGAAGACGACGTAGGCCATGCCTCCGACCAAGTTCGAGGGCGGTCCGTCAGGCCCAGAGGGAAAGGGGACGAACAAGAAGTGATCGGTGAGGGCATGGAGGTCGATCCCGGTGAGGGCGGAGAGGAGCCGCCCCTCGTAACTTCCTCCCACGCTCATGGAGGCTTCGCCGTTGGCGAGCATCCGGATCGGACGCTCCCATTCGTAGGAGACGACGTCGGTGCTGCTCAACCCCGACTCCACCAGCCGCCGCACAAAGCGAAGGGCCGACACGGCCCGACGGGTGTCGAGCGTGATGGAGTCGTCTCGAATCACCTCGACCCCGTTCGACGCCAACAGCGCCAAGAGGCAGTAGGTGGTGGTCTCCCCGCCCCGGGAACCGCCGGGGAACACGAGGGGATGGCCGGCGGTTCCCGACAGGACCGACATGGCGGCGGCCGCCGTCTCCAACTCGCTCCAGGTCGTGGGAGGATGCAGGCCGACCTGGTCGAGGTGATCTCGTCGCATCCACAGGCCGGCGACATCCGCCTCGGCCTGGACGGCGTAACACCTCCCTTCGAAGCAGTTGGCCGAGATCAGCGCCGGGTGGAAATCGACCGCCAGGTCGGACTCGATCCAATCGGGGTCGAGCTCGTCGAGCGGCCACACCGACCCGGCGGCAGCCAGCTCGGGCACCCACACCGAGTCGACGAGTGCCAGGTCGGGAGCCCGGCCCTCTCCCACGGCCCGCTGCACTGCCACCAACAACTCGGTGAGCGGGACGGTGGCGACGTTGAGTGGCGTCTCCTCCGGCGTAGCCCGCCGCGCCATCGCCTCCCACGGCCCTTCGGGAACCAGGAGACGAAGCTCGGCGGCCGGGGCACGCCGCGTGAGCCAGTGCGGGTTGACGAATGACCCCCGCCGGCGGTGACGGATGATCACGCCTTCGGCTGCCAGCTCGGACAGCGCACGGGTGACCGGCGTGCGGCTCACGTCGTATTGGGCGCACAGTTCATGCTCGGTGGGCAACCGCTCGTCGGTGCCGTAGACACCGCTGAGGATCTCCTCAAGCAGTTGGGTCTTGAGCTGGAAGTAGAGGGGGATCGGCTGGTCGCGGTCGATCGTCACTGCGTCGCTGCCATTTGTCGTTGCAGAAAGGCTAATCCGCTCGACGCGTGAGACCAGTCCGGGATATATTTGTCATGGCTGAGTTACAAATCAGCATCGAGGTAGTCGACGAGGAGAGTCCCCATGCTCAAGAGACGACTGATCGGAAGCCTGGCGGTGATCGCAATGATCGTTGCCTCCTGTGGAGGTGATGACGCCACCACCACCACCCCCGCCCCCGACACCACCGGCGTCACGCCCAGCGATGTGTCCGGTGACCTGACGATCGTCCACACCTGGACCGGGTCGGAACAGGAGGCCTTCGAGGCGGTGCTCGCCGGATTCGAAGACGCCTACCCGGACGTCAACCTCGTTCGGATCCAGATTCCGTTCGGGGAGCTCAACGCGCAGCTCACCCAACAGTTCGCGGCCGGTTCGGGACCCGACGTGACAGTGGCCCTCCCCGGTCTCATCCGGCTCTTCGCCGCGCAGGGTTTCCTGATGCCGCTGGACGACCTGTGGGCGCAGTGGATCGACGACGGCTCCTATACCGAGCCGCTTCGTCAGATCGCCTCGGCGGACGGCACCCCCTACGGCGTCTGGTTCAAGGGGAACGTCAACGCCCTCGTGTGGTACAGCCCCGATCGGCTGGCAGAGCTCGGCCTGGCCGTACCGCAGACGTGGGACGAGTTCACCGCCGCACTCGACACGATGCAGGCGGCCGGTGAGGAGCCGTTCGCCATCGGTGGCGCCGACCTGTGGCCGCTCACGCAGTGGTGGGATCCGATACTCGCCCGGGTGGCCGGGCCCGAGGCGTTCAACGGGCTCATCGACGGCTCTGTCTCCTGGGACGACCCCCGCGTGGTGGCGGCGTTCGAAGTGTTCGGCCAGTTCATCGCCGATTACTTCCCAGCCGACACCCTCGACCGCGGATTCGTGGAGGCGACCTGCGCCCGGGTCGACGGTGACGCCCAGCTCCAGAACCAGGGCGCCTTCGTCAATCTGGTCGCCCGAGGTGAATGTGATGACTCGCTCGTCCCGGGGGACGACTACGCCTTCTTCCTGATGCCCAAGTACGACGAGGCGGCTGCCGAGGTCCAATTCATCAGCGGTGACCTGTTCGCGGTGAACGCCGCCACTGCCAACCCCACCGCTGCCTTGGCCCTGGCGGAGTACCTCGGTTCCGCCGCCGCCCAGGCGATCTGGGCGGAACGGGGTGGATTCGTCGCTCCCAACACCGGCGTGTCGGTCGACGTCTACCCCGACGTGAACGACCAGGCGGCAGCCGCGCTGTGGCCATCTGATCCGTCGGTGGCAGCGGTCTACGACCTGGACGACTTCATCGGCGGCGAGATCCAGACGGTGCTGCGTGAGTCGCTCCAGCGCTTCGTGCGCGATCAGGACGTGGATGCCATCGTGGCGGCCATGGTCGAGGTGGACGAGAGAGTGCGAGGCTGAACGTCGGCGGGGAGGGAGCGGTGACGGCCCCCACACAGACCGAGACCGGATCGAGCGAGCAGGCCACGGGGCCTGCTCGCTCGTCCGGGCGGCGACTGGCCTACGCCTTCGTGGCTCCGCTGCTCGCCGTCTTCGTGCTGTTCTACCTGTGGCCGGCCTTCAACACATTGGTCGGGAGCTTCTTCCGGTGGGGTCTTCTCCGTCCCTGGAACCTGTTCAACCCGTCGGAGTGGGACTTCGTCGGCATCCAGAACTACACCGACACCCTCACCAGCGGGCGCTTTTGGAACTCGGTGGTCAACACCGGCGTGTGGCTCGTGGTGTTCCCGCTGCTGGTGACGGTCGTGTCGCTGGTGATCTCGGTCCTCATCTGGCAGGTTCCCCGGGCGGGAGCGGTGTTCCGGACCGCCTTCATCCTCCCCATGACCATCTCCCTGGCGGCTGCCGGGGTGATCTGGACGTTCATCTACGACCCTGACTTCGGGGTCCTGACCCGCTTCGTGGAGTGGTCGGGCATGAGCTTCGCCATCGAGTTCGGGCCGGTCGAGTTTCGCACCGCCCGGTGGCTGTCCAACCCCGGCGTGATCGACCTCGGGTTCACCCAGATCCGCCTGATCAACCTGTCCCTGATCGTGGCCGGGTTCTGGGCGTTCACCGGCTTCGGGGTAATCACGTTCACCGCCGGACTCACCGCCATCCCCGACGAGTTGGTCGAGGCGGCCAGGGTCGACGGTGCCACCACCGCCCAGACCGTCCGCCATGTCATCACTCCGCTGCTGCGGGGGACGATGACGATCGTGGCCACCATCTCAGTCATCTTCGCCCTGCGCACCTTCGACGTGGTGTGGGTGATCACCCAGGGTGGACCCGCCCAGGACTCCGAGGTGCTGGCAGTGCTGCTGTGGAAACAGGCCTTCGTGTTCTTGGACTCGCCGCAAGCCGGGCTGGCGACCGCCGTGGCGATCATCATGTCGGCGGTCCTCGTCGCCGGTGCCTGGCCGTATCTGCGTGACCTCGCCAGGGACAGCCGATGAATCGCCGTCACGTGGCCCTCGGTTCGCTCTACCTGCTCCTCACGGTGCTGTCGCTGCTGTGGCTGATCCCCGTGATGACCGCCTTCATGACCTCCATCCGCCCCCTCAACGAGATCCGCCGCGGGTGGTGGAACTTCGAAGGCGCCACGTTCACGCTCTCGAACTACGTGCGAGCGTGGGAGCAGGGACTGTCGGCCTTCGTGATGAACTCGTTCATCATCACGCTGGGGTCGGTGGCGGTCACGGTGGCGACGGGAGCGCTGGCCACCTACGCCTTCGTCCACCTCTCGTTCCGCTTCAAGAAGTTGTGGTTCTTCCTGCTCATCACGACGATGATCGTGCCGCTCCAGCTCATCATCATCCCGCTCCTCCCCTGGTTCCGCACCCTCGGCCTGGACAACGGGGCGTGGCAGTTCGTCGGGATCGTCCTCGTCCACACCGGCTTCGGTGCCGGGTGGGCGGTCTTCATGCTCAGCTCGTTCTTCCGGGAAGTGCCCAAGGAGATGCTCGAGGCCGGCCAGATCGACGGCGCCGGCCACTGGGATCAGTTCCGCCGCCTGGTCCTGCCGTTGGCCCTTCCCGGGCTGGTGTCGTTCGCCATCATCGACTTCATCTTCGTGTGGAACGACTTGTTGCTGGCCCTCACCCTCCTCCAACGTGACTACCAGCCGATCCAGGTCGGGCTGGCCAACCTCCAGTCCCCCCATCTGGCCCAACAGGACCTCGTCTCGGCGGGGGCCATCCTCGCCATCCTTCCCCCGCTGCTGATCTTCGCCGCCCTCAACCGCTACTACGTGCGGGGCCTGTTCGCGGGGGGAACCAAGGGATGACGGTCACTGTCGCCGCCCTGCAGCTGTCCGCCGAGGTCGGTGAGGTCGAAGCCAACCTGCAACGGCTCGAGAGTGCGGTCGGGGCCCTTCCCGACGAATGCGAACTGGTGGTCGCCCCCGAACTCTTCACCACCGGCTACGACCTCGACCTACTCGGAACCGCAGCCGCCTCGGAGCTGGCCGAGCCGGCCGACGGACCAACGGTCAAGCGCCTGAGCGAGCTGGCGAAGAACCGGGATGTCACGTTGGTGGTTGGCTTCTTGGAAGGCGACGGCGGCTGTGTGTTCGACTCGGTGGTGGTGACCGGCGCCGATCACGCTCCGGTCGTCTACCGGAAGACCCATCTCTATCCGCCGGAACAGCCCGTGTTCGGAGCCGGCGACGAGTTGGTCGTGGCCGACATGGGGTCGGCTCGGCTGGGGATGATGATCTGTTTCGAGCACGCCTTCCCCGAGGTCGCCACCGCCCTCGCCTTGCAGGACAGCGACATCCTGGTGATCCCCTCGGCCGTGCCCGTCGGATACGAGCACGTGCTGTCACTCCGAACGAGAGCCCGGGCGCAGGACAACCAAGTCTTCGCCGTGGGATGCAACATGGCGGAGCCGTTCTGCGGCCGGTCGCTCATCGTCGACCCCCGCGGTGAGGTGCTGGCCGAGGCAAGCGGCGCCGGCGAGGCGGTCATCACCGCCATCCTCGACCTGGAGGCGGTGAGGGCCGAGCGCTCCCGGGAGCCGTCGCTGCGGTTACGCCGCCCCGACCTGTATCGATGATCCCGCGGTTGTGACCGACCCGGGTGGCAGCACTCCCCTGACCATCTACCGTGCCGGTCCGATGACTGCGCTCTTCACCGCCGACGGTGACCGTTTCTTCCCCTCGGGCCGCACCCGGGGCGGCTGGAATGACGACCACCAGCACGGCAGCCCTCCGGCCGGGCTCCTCGCCCGGGCCGTCGAGCACGTCCTGACCGCCGCTCCGATGCAGGTGGTGCGGTTCACCGTCGACCTTTTCCGCCCGGTGCCGCTCACCCCGCTCCACACCGACACGCAGGTCGTTCGTGACGGCCGCCGCATCCAGGTGGTCGACGCCGCCCTGTTCGCCGGCGACGTCCAAGTGGGGCGGGCATCGGCGCTCAAGGTCCGCACCGCCGACCTCGACCTCCAAGCGCACATCGGCACCCCCTTCGACATGCCCGGCGGTCCCGACGGCCTGGAACCGCTGGTGTGGGACCCGAACGATGATCACGGCCGCATCACCAGGTTCCACCTGCACGGGGTGGAGATCCGCAGCTTCGCCGACTCATTCGCCTCCTACGGCCCCGGTCACACGTGGTTCCGGCTGCGTCAGCCGCTGGTGGGTGGCGAGGAACTGACGCCATTCGTTCGCCTCGCCGTCAGCGCCGACCTGTCCAACGGCAACGCCCAGCGTCTCGACGTCGCCCACTGGACCTACGTCAACGCCGACATCACCCTCTACGCCCACCGCCTGCCCGAGGGCGAGTGGGTGGGCATGTCGTCGCACGCCGATCAGCACGGCTCCGGCATCGGGGTGGTGACCACCACCGTCTATGACACCACCGGCCC
>CAZCRP010000049.1:0-12797 GCA_964501055.1 uncultured Acidimicrobiaceae bacterium | reverse complement strand
GACCTCTCGATTATGAGTCGAGCGCTCTCACCTACTGAGCTACGCCGCCTCGCGCACGGCTCCCGCCGTACTCCCACCACCCGCGCGGTGAGACGGGCCTCGTCGGCCCGTTGAGCCTCCTCGGGGACTTGAACCCCGGACCCCTTCCTTACCATGGAAGTGCTCTACCACTGAGCTAAGGAGGCCTGATTCGGGTGCCTCTGCGCACCGTGCCGGGAGAAGGATTTGAACCTCCGAAGGCTTACGCCGGCAGATTTACAGTCTGCTCCCTTTGGCCGCTCGGGCATCCCGGCTTCGTCCCGGACTTCGCCGAGGCGGCGCGATGATAACGGAACGGCCCGATAGGGACCAACGGGGGAGGGCGGTTCAAGGCGCCGACGAGCCCTCGGTGGACAGTGACAAGGCGGTGACGACCAGCGTCAGACCGAGGGCGGTGGGGATCCACGCCACCGGGCCCGCACCGGCCATCGTCCCGACCACGCCCAGCGCGCCGAGGAGCAGACCGGCGACGAGGATCAGCGTCCGGGCCCGGCGCACGATCTGACTGCGCTGGTCGGCCGGGAGCTCCTCCAAACCGCCGGCCTCCTCGAGACGTGTCAATGCCCGTCGAAGCATGGCCGCCAAGAAGACGACGGTGAGGGCGACGTAGAGCACGGCGAGCCCCACCCACAGCGGGCGAATCGCCAGTGTGAGCAGCAGCCCGACCGCCACTCCGCCGATGACCCATGCCCGGATCGATGCCAGATGGTCGAGCGCCCACCGCGGACCGCGGGCGGAAGAGCGGATCGACACGAACGAGCCCCACGCGGCGACGGTCACCACCGCCAGCCCGACCACGAGCAGACCCGTCTCCGGGCCGAGTTGGATCAGACCGGGCCGCCGTACGCCATCTCTTCGAGCCGGGCGACCCGCTCCTCGATCGGAGGATGGGTCGAGAAGAGCCTGGCCAACTGGGACGGGCCACTGCGCCCGCCCAGCGCCTTCAGCGGGTTGGCGATGAACAGCTGGCTGACGGCAGGGTTCACCTGCATCGGGATGCGCTCTGTCGCCAGGCCGATCTTCTTCAACGCCGACGCGAGTTGGAGCGGCTGGCCGGTGATCGCCGCCCCGGAGGCGTCCGCCTGGAACTCGCGAGCTCGGCTGATGGCGAAGCGGATGAACATGGCGGCGATCGGGCCGATGATCAGGACGAGAAGCGCGCCGATGGCGCCCATGGGATTGTCGCGATTGCGCCCGCCACCACCGAAGAAGAAGGCGAACCGAGCCAGCATCGAGAGCGCGGCGGCGATCATCGCCGCGATCGAACTGATGAGGATGTCCCGATTGCGCACGTGTGCCAGTTCGTGGGCGAGCACCGCTTCGAGCTCTTCGTTGGTCATGACCTGGAGGATGCCGCTCGTCACTGCCACCGCCGCGTGCTTCGGGTTGCGCCCGGTGGCGAAGGCATTGGGTTGCGGCGAGTCCATCAGGTAGATGCGGGGCATCGGCATGTCGGCCTGGGTGGCGAGACGCCGCACGATCCCATACACCTGGGGGAGTTCGTGCTCCTCGACGGGTTTCGCGCGGGAGGCGGCGATGGCCAGCTTGTCCGAGAAGAAGTACGCCCCCAGGTTGAAGATGGCGGCGAAGGCCAGCGCGGTCAGCGCCGAGCCGCCATATGCCTGTACGACGATCACCAGCAGGATGCTCATGAAGGCGAGCAGACCGACGGTCTTGACGTTGTTCATGGAGGCAAGGGTATCGCCTGGGCGATACAACCGGCATAAAGGGGCGGTATGCGGCCGCTGTATAAAACCCGGTTCGCCCGACCACGCTCCGTGACGGAGGTCTATGGTCCTGAGCGGTGGCGCGACACGCGTTGCCAGGGAGACAAGGTGGAGGGATCATGAGACGACAACTGATCGTTCTCGTCGCGGTGTTCGCAACAGCGTTCGCGGCGACGCCGGCCGGAGCGACGCCAGATCGCTCGGCCGACAGGACCATTCCGGATGGGGTGAGCGAACTACGCCTTGACGGCCCGATCGAGCGACAGCTGAGTGCTGCGCAGATCGACTCCCTGCTCGGTCAGTCCGGGCCCGCCAGGGTTCTGATCCGCTTGAAGGACCCCTCGGTGGCCGAGACCGGACTTCGCGGCCGGGCGGCAGCCGAGGCGCGCCGGGCCGTGCAACAAGACCAGGAGTCCCTGCTCCAGCGCGTGACCCAACACGACCCCACCGCTCGGGTCCTCGGCAGTGTCCAACTCGTGCTCAATGCCGTGTTCGTCGAGGTCGATCGGGCCGCCATCGGCGACATCCTCGCCGATCCTGACGTGTTCAGGGTGGTACCGGTCGCCGACTACGAGCTCGACTTGTCCGAGACGGTTCCGTACATCGGCGCGGCCGCGGTGCAGGACACCGGATTCGACGGTGCCGGAATCTCCGTGGCGGTGCTCGACTCGGGTGTCGACTACACCCACGCCGCGCTGGGGGGCAGCGGCGATCCGGCCGAGTACGCCGCCAACGATCCGACCGTGATCGAGCCAGGAACCTTCCCCACCGCCAAGGTGGTGGGGGGATACGACTTCGTGGGAGGCGTGTGGCCGGACGGTCCGCTGATGCCCGACCCCGATCCGATCGACGATGGACCCGAAGCGGGACACGGCACCCATGTCGCCCACATCATCGCCGGTGAGGGCGGAGTGGCGCCCGCCGCGGATCTGTACGCCCTCAAGGTGTGCTCCTCCGTCTCGACCTCGTGTTCCGGCATCGCGCTCATCCAGGCCATGGAGTTCTCCGTCGACCCCAACGGCGACGGTGATCCGAGCGACGCCGTCGACATCGTCAACATGTCCCTCGGTGCTCCCTACGGACAGCCTTTCGACGACGACCTGTCCTTGGCGGTCGACAACGCCTCGGCCCTCGGAGTGCTCACGGTGGCATCCGCCGGCAACTCGGCGGACAAGCCGTATGCCACCGGCACACCGTCCGCGGCGCCCACCGCACTCAGCGTCGCCCAGACGCAGGTTCCGTCAGCGACGATGCAGTTGATCGACGTCGACGGCCAGACCTATCCAGCCGAGTTCCAGCCCTGGTCGGCTCCGCTGACCGAGGCGATCTCGGGCCAGGTGCAGTACGGCAACGGCGCGGGAGGCAATCTCCTCGGTTGCGACCCGTTCGCCCCAGGGTCGCTCGCCGGCCTGATCGTGCTGGTCGATCGCGGGGCGTGCAACTTCACCCTGAAGATCAAGAACATCGGCGATGCCGGCGGCGCGGCGGGCATCATCGGACTCGTGGCGCCCGGAGCCCCGTTCGCCGGTGGCGACGGCGGCGACCGGCCGATCGACATCCCCGGATACATGATCAGCCAGAGCGCGGCCAGCGCCATCAAGTCGGCAGTCGCCGGTGGCGGCGGCTTCGCCACCATCGATCCCGCAGCACAGCTCCCGCTCATCGGGCAGATGGTGGGATCGTCGTCGCGCGGCCCGTCCAACTTCTACAACCAGATCAAGCCCGAGATCGGCGCCCCCGGCGCATCGGTGTCGGCGATCGCCGGATCAGGCACCGGAATGGGCCCGTTCGGCGGGACCTCGGGCGCGGCGCCGATGGTGTCGGGATCGGCGGCGCTGGTGCTGCAGGCGATGCCGCATCTCGCTCCCGCCGAGGTCAAGGCGCTGCTGATGAACACCGGCGACACGGCGATCGACACGGACCCGTTCACCGGGCTGGCTCCGATCACCCGGCTCGGCGGCGGCGAAGTGCGCGTGGACCGCGCGTTGGCGGCGCGGTCTGCTGCCTGGGACGATGCCCTCGGCGCCGGCGCGCTGAGCTTCGGCTATGTCGAAGTCGCCAAGGACACCGTCCAGTTGCAGCGGACGGTGCGAGTGCGCAACTACTCGAACAGCGCGGTGGTGTACAACATCACGCCGTCGTTCCGCTTCGCGGCGGATCAGACGGGCGCAGTCTCGATCAGCGCTCCGAGTTCGGTGCGGGTGCAGCCGGGCAGAGATGCCACCTTCAACGTCAGGATGACGATCAAGGGCGCGCTGTTGCCTGGCAACTTCATGAACTCGGGGTCGATGGGGGCCGAACCGGCCGCGCTGACCGCCAACGAGTTCGACGGGTATCTGACGCTCGACGACGGAGTGCAGCCGATCCACCTGGCGTGGCAGGTGCTTCCTCGCAAGTCATCGGAGCTGAAGGCCCGCCAGACGCTCAACCTCGGTGGCGGCACGGACACGGTTTCGTTGACCAACACGGGCGTGGGCGCGGCGCAGAACGACGCCTACTCGTTGGTGGCGGTGAGCGATCAGCTGCCGCGCGGTGGACAGGGTGAGCAGATGCCCACTCCGGATCTGCGCGCAGTCGGCGTCAACACCATCCCGGTGCCAGGCGGCTTCTGCTCGGCGGCTCCTTCGTTCCTGTGGCTGTTTGCGATCAACACCTGGGAGCCGCAGAGCCACCTGATGCCCGTCAGCCACTGGATCTGGCTGGACGTGGACCAGGATGGGCTCGACGACTACGTGATCCTGAACCGCGATGTCTCGCTCACTTCGACGAGCGACGGACGCCAGTTGACGTGGGTGTTGAATCTGGCGACGGGGGTGGCCGATGCCTTCTTCTTCGCCGAGCACGCCACCAACACCGGCAACACCGTCATGATTATCTGCGCCGAGCAGATCGGCATGGGCGCCGCCGACATGCTGGCGACGAACGTCGACGTGTTCGTCAACGCCATGGACTTCTACTTCGGAGGTCCGGGCGACAACGTGGACGGGATCACGATCACGCCCCTCGGTGAGCGCTACTTCGGGATCCCGGACGACGTCGCCGGGAAGGCGAGCGGATCGATGACGGTCATCGACTTCGGGCCGTTCCCCGGCAACTCCGACGAACTCGGGGTGATGCTCGTCACCAACGGTGATCGTGGCGCCGGCAACCGGGGAGGATCCACGCACGCCACCGAGGCGATGTTGTTCCTGGTCCGATAGCCCCAGACCGGCTGGGAGGAGGGGGCGGGACTTCCCGCCCCCTCCTTTCGTCAATGGTCGGGAGGGGTGAGGAGAGCCGACTCACACAGCCGCAAAGAGCCACGCGCGGTGAGGCGGTAATCGAGCATGCTGCCGTCACCGACTGCGAGGACGACCCGGTACCCAGGGGTGATGGCCTGGGTGTAGAACTGGCCCGGCTCAGGGCACCCCAGTGCGCCGTCGGGCCACTCGTGGGCCTCGGACACGACCACCTCGAGGTCGCCGGCAGGGCGCCCCGTGCGCTCGGAGGCGTCGTCGAGCACCAGTTGCAGCAGGGCGGCGGGAACCTCCCCTACCACCGCCGGTGGCGGCTCGGGAGCCCGTTCGCCCGTCTTCGGAGCCTCCTCCGATCCGTCGACGGGCTCCGCCGGGGTGGTGGATGGGCTGGCCTGGTCTGGTGCCATGGTGGTGTCCCCGCCGTTCGATGTGGGTGACGTGATGGAAGTCGTGGTCGGAGCCGCTGCTTCCGAACTGCTCGCAGTCGGGGCAGTCGTTCCCGCGTCCATCGTGTCCAGCGGCACACCGCAGGCCGTCAGCAGGACGAGGAGAGTCACCCAACCGTAGTGACGCCTGCGTTTCACGAGCCACCTGCGTCGTCGCGTCCGTCGACGATAGGCACGCCTGGCGCGTAGGAGGTCACCGCCTGGCAACCACCACCCTGAAATCCCCCAGTCCGCGGGGGTGCAGAAGCGTCTCGGCTTCCGTCCGGTGGGTACGGAGCCGCAACCGCGCCATCTCGTCGCCCGCTCTGGCAAGTTCCAGCTCCTCATGGCGCAGTTCCGAGATGCGTTCCCGCAATCCGAGAGATGCCAGGTACTCGTCCTGACGCCACACCTCCACCTCGGCCCCCGCCTCCCGGGCCGCCGCCTCGATGGCCGTCACGTTCACATCCGCGGTGATGTCCGTCGCGCCCGGCTCGTCGAGCGGATGCGGGCCGAGGTGATGAGCCCGGTACGTGCGGAGCGTCCCGTCTCGCCGCCTCGGCGCCAGGTTCTCGGCCGTCTCGCCATAGTCGATGAGCACCACCGCCCCCGCCTCGAGCCGGCCCACCACGTCTCGCGTCCACTGCTCGGCGGCCAGTTGGACTTCCACCCAGCCGCCGATCTCGACCGGGCCCGCGAAGCGCTCGAGCCAGGCGAGCACCGGCGGACGCGGGTCGGCGTCGACGAAGACGAGCCCATCGCCGTCGAGGCCCACCCATCGCTCACGCCATCCCGCCTCCTCGAGTTGAGCGATCGCCATCGGCAGGTTGTCGAGCAATTCGTTGGCGAGGACCACGCCCCGCAACGGACCAGGAACCTCACTGACGGACCCCACCACCCGCCCGGAGCCCACGAGCTGCGCCAAGGCCTGTGCCGCCGCGGGCGAGACCTCCACCGCCCACGCCTCCACGGGGTGGATGGCGAGCAGAGCGTTCAGCAATGAGCCCGATCCGGCGGCGACTTCGATCAGTCGGAAGGGATCCCCGATGCGCTCGTGCTCGCGGCGTACGAGTTCGGCCAGCGTGGCACCGAAGAGGGGCGACACTTCGGGTGAAGTGAGAAAGTCGCCGCCCCGCTCGCTCCGCAGCACCGGCGAGGAGAAGAAGCCATCCTTCCCGTACAGAGCCAGTTCCATGAACCGATCGAACGGCATCGGCCCTGACACCGCGATTTCACCGGAGATCACGTCACGCACGACACCACCATCACCTTCGTCCGGCCCGGCGACAAGTCCGGCAGCCATACTCGGGGCATGGACTTCGGAATCGACATCTTCGCCACCGACACCACGATGCAGCCTGTCGACCTGGCGCGCCACTGTGAGAGATTGGGCTTCGCGTCGATCTGGCTGCCAGAGCACAGTCACATTCCGACGTCACGCGCCACGCCGTGGGGCGGACGCAAGGGAGCGCCTCCCCTCCCCGAGAAGTACTGGCGGACCCACGACACGTTCGTGGCGTTGGGGGCGATGGCGGCCGTGACTTCGACCCTGAAGCTCGGCACGGGGATCACCCTGGTCGCCCAGCGTGACCCGATCTGGACGGCCAAGGAGGTCGCCACCCTCGACCACCTCTCTGCGGGACGTCTGCTGTTCGGGGTCGGCTATGGGTGGAACGTGGAGGAGATGGCCAACCACGGGACCGCCTATTCCGACCGGCGGGCGCTGGTGCGGGAAAAGATCATGTTGATGAAGAGCCTGTGGACACAGGACGAAGCCTCCTTCACGGGGGAACTGGTGACGCTCGAGCCGTCGTGGGCCTGGCCCAAGCCGGTACAGCGACCGCACCCTCCGATCATCCTGGGCGGGCGCTTCGGTCCGAAGCTGGTCCGCCACCTCGTCGAGTTCTGCGACGGATGGATCCCGTATGGGGGACCGTCACTGCCCGATCAGACAGCGCACGTCCGGCGGGCGTTGGAGGAGGCAGGAAGGGATCCGACTGCCTTCTCCGTCACGATCTTCGCCGCGCCGCTCGAGGAACAGATGCTCGAACGTGCCCGACAGGCCGGGGTCGGCAGCGTCGTCTTTGGAGTCGAGTCCAACAGCCCAGACCGGGTTCTCGAGGACCTGGAAGCAGCAGCGGCGTTCGCCGACGCGCATCGATGAGGATCCTGTTCCTCGCTTCCGAGGTGGTGCCGTGGTCGAAAACGGGCGGTCTCGCCGACGTGTCGAGTGCTCTGCCTGCCGCCCTGCGCCAACTCGATCACAGGGTGCTCACCATCACCCCCCGCTACCACTCGATCGCAACAGCGGGGTTGGACGCGCGCCCCGACCTCGGTGGGGAGCCGGTGCAGGTGGCGGGACAGAGTTGGTCGTGGGAGGTGTGGGCGGATCCGGAGACCTCGACTTTGTTCCTCGACGTCCCCGGGCTGTTCGACCGGGGAGGGCTGTACACCGACGACCCGGACGAGCACGTCCGCTGGATCGTCTTCCAGCATCTCGCGTTGCGCACCGCCATCGGTGCCGGGTTCAAGCCGAAGATCATCCACTGCAACGACTGGCAGACGGGCCTCGTGCCGCTCCTTGCCCGCACCGAGTACCTCAGCCTCGCCGACGTTCCCACCCTGATCACGATCCACAATCTCGGGTATCAGGGTCGGTTCGGTGCCGAGACGGCGGCCGCCATCGGGATCGATGACCTCACGTTGCTCCATCAGGGACACCTCGCGGACGGGTGGTACTCGTTCCTCGAAACGGGACTGCTGCATGCCGACTGGATCTCGACGGTGAGTCCCACCTACGCCCGGGAGATCCAGACCCCCGACGGCGGTGCCGGCCTGCACGACATCCTCCGCAGGCGGTCGGACCGGGTGGTGGGAATCCTCAACGGGATCGACACCGACGAGTGGAATCCACGCACGGATCTCCTCATCCCATGGAGGTATTCCTCTCGCTCTCTGTGGCGCAAGGAACGGGACAAGCAGGCGTTGCTGGCCGAACTCGGCCTCCCCTACCGACCCCAGGTGCCCGTGCTCGGAGTGATCTCCCGTCTCGTCCACCAGAAGGGGTTCGACATCATGGGCGGGCCGCTCGTGCACTTCCTCGAGACCTGGGACGTGCGTCTGACGGTGCTCGGCGCGGGTGAGGACCGCTACGAGAGCTACTTCCGTTGGCTGCAGGCGATGAACAGGGACCAGGTGGCGTTCATCAACGCCTACGACAACCGCCTGGCGCATCTCATCGAGGCCGGATCCGATCTCTTCCTGATGCCGTCGCTGTACGAGCCGTGCGGGCTCAATCAGATGTACTCCCTCGCCTACGGCACCCTGCCGGTGGTGCGCAACGTCGGCGGCCTGGCAGACACCGTCGAGCCGATCCAGGAAGGCCGGGGCACCGGCTTCGTGTTCGATCATTACACCGAAGACGGGCTCGGATGGGCGATCGGACGCGGCCTGGACCTGCATCGAGACCGCCGGGCGTGGCAGGCTGCCCAGGTCAGGGCGATGGCGATCGACAACTCGTGGGAGGTCCGGGCCGACGAGTACCTCACCCTGTATCGCCGGATGCGCAAGCACTGACCGAGGGCTGCCGACGCACACGGCGGATGCCGGTGGCTACGCTCCGCGCCGTCTCAACCCAGGAGTGACCGGATGGCCGTGCCCAGCGACATCGACATTGCCCGCCAGGCCGAGTTGCATCCGATCACCGCCATCGCAGAGCGCATCGGACTCCGCGCAGACGAGCTCATCCCGTACGGACGCACGAAGGCGAAGATCCACCTCGATGCGTTGAAGCGGATCGGTGTCAATCCCCGGGGCAAGTATGTCGACGTGACCGCCATCACACCCACTCCACTCGGCGAAGGGAAGACCACCACCACCGTCGGCCTCGCCCAGGGCCTCGGCAAGATCGGGAAGGAGGCCATCGCCTGCATCCGCCAGCCCTCGATGGGGCCGACGTTCGGGATCAAGGGGGGCGCGGCCGGCGGCGGCTACAGCCAGGTGGTGCCGATGGACGAGTTCAACCTCCACCTCACCGGCGACATCCACGCCATCACGGCCGCCCACAACCTGGTGGCGGCTGCCATCGACGCCCGCTGGTACCACGAGACGCGGATGTCGGACGATCAACTTGCCGCCATCGGTCTGGAACGGCTGGGAATCGACGTCTTCAACCTGCAGTGGAATCGGGTCGTGGACATCAACGATCGGGCGCTGCGGCACGTGATCGTCGGTCTCGGCGGCACTCTCGACGGACGCCCGCGTGAGACGGCGTTCGACATCACCGTGGCGTCCGAGCTGATGGCGATCCTCGCCCTCGTCGACGGCGACAGCTACGCCTCGGCGTTGCGCAACCTTCGGGAACGCATCTCGCGGGTCGTGATCGGCAACTCGAAGGACGGCAAGCCCATCACGCTCGAGGCGCTGGGGATGGCGGGCGCGGCCACGGTGCTGATGAAGGACACGCTCCACCCGACCATCATGCAGACGCTGGAGGGCCAGGCGGCGTTCGTCCATGCCGGCCCATTCGCCAACATCGCCCATGGGAACTCGTCGATCGTCGCCGACCGCATCGCCCTGCACCTGGCCGACTACGTCGTGACCGAGTCCGGCTTCGGAGCGGACATGGGCATGGAGAAGTTCATGGACATCAAGTGCCGGACGTCGAGCCTGCAGCCGGATTGCGTGGTGCTGGTCGCCACGGTGCGGGCTCTGAAGACCCACGGCGGCGGTCCGAAGGTGGTGCTGGGCCGGCCACTCGACAAGGCGTACACCGACGAGAACCTGTCGCTGCTCTCTGCGGGAATGGACAACCTGCTCGCCCACATCAAGAACGCCAAGCGGTTCGGCGTGCCGGTGGTGGTCGCGATCAACTCGTTCCCGACCGACACGTGGGCGGAGATCGATCTGATCCGGGAGGCGGCGCTGGCGGCCGGGGCGTCGAACGCAGTGCTCGCCGAGCACTGGCTGAAGGGCGGCGACGGAGCGGCCGAGCTGGCGGCCGCCGTGGTGGAAGCGTGCAAGGAACCGAAGGAATTCACCTACCTCTACCCGCTGAACATGTCGATCAAGCAGAAGATCGAGATCATCGCCAAGGACATCTACAACGCCGGCGGCGTCGAGTACTCGTCGGTGGCCGAATCCCAGATCGCCTCGTTCGAGCGGGATGGGTACGGGTACCTGCCGATCTGCATGGCCAAGACCCACCTCTCCATCAGCCACGACCCGGCGCTCAAGGGCGCCCCGAGCGGCTTCACCGTGCCGGTGCGCGAGGTGCGGGCGTCGGTGGGAGCCGGCTTCATCTATCCGATCCTCGGCGACATGCGCACCATGCCCGGTCTCGGCTCCACCCCCGCCTACATGAACGTCGACATCGACGACGACGGCAACGTCGTCGGCCTCTTCTGACCAAACCGCGTTCTTAGCGGGGGAGCGCGTCAGAACTGACGCGCGCTGCGCACCAAAAGCGGGGGTGGCCCCGTATGCGGGCGATGAATACAATCGCCGCGCTCACAGGGGGATCACGATGCGGCCAGGAGCCAGGACGACTTCGTCTCGTACGCCAACCATGTTCGTCACCATGGCGGTGATCGGATCGCTCGTCGCGCCGATGCCGCCTTCCGCCGCCCAGGACCAGACCGTGCTCATGGGCCGCGAACTGTTATTGGCCGGGTTCTATTCGGCCGAATGGGAGTCCTACGACGACCTCACCGCGCTGGCGGAGGTGACGGAAAAGCGGGTGACCTTTTCGGGAACGTTCCACGACGCCGCCCGGGAACCGGCCTGGATCACCGACTGGATCCTCGAGCAATCGTGGCGGGCAGAGGCGACTCCCTTCGCCAACGTCAACGTTCCGGCCACCGCCCGGTCGGTCGCGCTGGGTGTGTACGACGAGGACATCCGTCGCTGGGCGAGCCAGGTCAAGGCGTGGCTCGACCGGGGCGAGGGACGATCGCTCTTCGTCGCCCCGTTCCAGGAGATGAACGGCACCTGGACTCCCTACGGGGGCGATCCCGCCAACTTCAAGATCGCGTACCGCAAGGTGCTCGATGCGTTCAGGGACAGCGGAATCGACGAGACCCAGGCCCGCTTCGTGTTCGCGCCCAACTCGTTCTCGACTCGTCCCCACCGGATCGCCGACTACTACCCGGGCGGGCCGCTGGTCGACGTGGTGGCGATGTCCGCCTACAACTTCGGCCCCACCCTCGACCGCTGGACCACCGTGCCCGAGACGATGGACGGCGGTCTCGCCGAGCTCAGGGCCGTCGCCCCCCGCAAACCGATCGTGATCGCCCAGGTCGGCGCCTCACCGATCGACGGGAGCCAGGTGTTCTGGCTCCAGGACATGTTCCGGTACCTGACCGACGACCCGCAGGTGATCGGGTTCGTCTACTTCAACTTCGACAAGGAGACCGACTGGCGGGTGTGGACGGGGACCTCCCTCTCCGACGGCTGGCGGATGGGGATGTCTCGTGACACGACCCTCCACCTCTGGCCGATGACCCAGTGGTTCCAGCCTGGTCCGCTCCCATTCAGCGTGGACGGCTCGACACCGCTCGGCTGGTTCGTGGACGACGACGGATCGCCGTTCTACCACGACATCCAATGGCTGTTGGAACGTCGGATCACGAACGGATGTGACGGTCCGGTCGGTGATCACTTCTGCCCCGACGACCCCGTGCCGAGAGCGCAGATGGCGTCTTTCCTCGCCCGTGCCTTCGACTTGCCGCCGGCGACGACCGAGCACTTCGTCGATGCCCGGCCCTCGGGCCACGGCACCGACATCCACCGCCTCGCCGCAGCCGGCATCACTCTGGGCTGTGGGGGAGACTTCTTCTGCAGCTACGACCTCGTCGATCGGGGACAGATGGCCACCTTCCTGGCACGCACCCTGCGCCTTCCTCCGACGACCGTCGACCACTTCGTGGACGACGACGGCTCGCCGCACGAAGCGGCGATCAATGCGATGGCGACGTTCGGGCTCGTGTTCGGCTGTGCCAAGGACCGCTTCTGTCCCGACCGGCCGGTGACGCGCGGCGAGATGGCGGCCCTGCTTCGCCGATCGCTGGGAGGGTGACGCCCAGGCATCCACGACTGGCGGGCAAAGATGCCAAGATGAAATCCTGACGGCACTCCGTCGGAGAGGAGGTGATGGATCCATGGCACGACGACCACGACTGACCACGCCGCTGGTCCGCGTCGACGACCGGCTCCGCACGGCGACCTGGGACGAGGCGATGCGACGCGCCGCCGCAGGCATGCAGGCGGTGATCGACCGCCACGGGCCGACCGCGACCGGCATGTTCTCGTGTTCGAAGGCGACCAACGAGACGAACGCGGTGGCCGCGCAAAACAGGAACATGTGCTGATAG
>CAZCRP010000048.1:0-12954 GCA_964501055.1 uncultured Acidimicrobiaceae bacterium | reverse complement strand
GCCGGCTCACCGGCATGCCGCTCGGCCAGAGCCCGCCGGGCGTCGTCCCCGGCCTTGCGCTCCAGGAGGGCGACGAGCGTGGATCGGTCCGGATGGACCCACACCGAACCCGCCCCACCGTCCACGGCCAAGGTCACGCCCGGCTCGATGTCGGTGACGCCGACCCCAACCACCGCCGGGATCCCGAGCCCGCGGGCGAGAATGGCGGTGTGCGAGGTCGGGCTCCCGATCTCGGTGACGAACGCCAGCGCCATCCCGGGCGGGATGGTCACCGTCTCCGACGGCGTGAGGTCGTGGGCGACGATCACGGAGGGCTCATCGAGCCGGTCGAAACCCACCTCGCCGATCCCCAGCAGCTCGCGAACGAGCTGACCTCCGATGTCGCGGACATCGGAGGCCCTTGCTGCGAAGTAGTCGTCGCCGATGTCTCCGAACTCGGTGGCGAGACGATCGCTCACCCGCACCACCGCCGCCTCGGCGCACAGCCCCTCGCTCCGGACGACGGCCAGGGCGACCCCCGAAAACGAGGGGTCCTCCAGAAACATGCGATGGGCCTCGAAGATGTCGCCGATCTCATCTCCCGCACCGGACGCCGCCCGCTCCTCGAGGCGTTCGAGCCGCTCGAGGACCGTCGCCACGGCCTTCTCCAGCCGGGCCGCCTCGGCCTCCGGGTCATCGACGACCCGCACGTGGATTTCCGGGAACTCCGGCCTGTGGACCAGCGCCGGCCCGATGGCGATGCCGACCGAGGCACCGAGGCCGTGGAGGCGGGTGCTCATGACGGGCGTGTCACTCGCCGAAGTTCGACTCGATGAGCCCGACCAGCGAGGCGAGGGCGGCGTCCTCGTCGGGCCCCTCCGTGGTGATGCGGATCTCGTGGCCCTGGGCGACCGCTGCCTTGAAGATCTGAACCAGGCTCTTGGCATCGGCCGGCCCGGATCCCCTGCTCAGGTTGGTCACGGTGACGGTCGACTCGAAGCTCTTGGCGGCCTTGACGAAGGTGGCGGCGGGTCGGGCGTGGAGCCCGACGTCGTGAGTGACCGTGATGGTGGCTACCTGCATGGCTCATTGCTCCCGGGCGGCAAGGGTGATAGCGGCGAGGCGCTCTGCAGCCTCGAGGCGGATCACGGCGGCGCCGGGGTCGTCAGCGGCGGCGACCACCCCTACCCCGGGCACCACCCACACCCCTTCGGCGGCGGGCCGGTCGTCGACGGCCGTCGGACCGGCGGCGGCCGCCAGCGAGGTGACGATGTGGTCCGGCGAACCGAGGCTCCCCGATCGGGCCAGGGCGAGCAGGGAGACCGGATGGGCGAACACGGCTGCTCCCACCGCCATGGCCGCCCCTACCAGCGGGTCGTCGGACGCCCCGTCCACCGTTTCGAGATGCCTGGCGTCGATCACCCCGAGATCGGCGCCGGGGATGGTCCGGGTGACGGTGGACGGCGACCGGCGAACCGCCACCGCCCCGAGACCCGGCGAGGAGAGCCCCGCATCGACCATCCGGCGGGCGGCGGCCCTGATCGCCTCGATGTCGGGACGCGCCGCCGGGGCGGCATATAGATACTCGTCGGCGATCTTCTTGGTCCGCCGTGGCTGCATGGCGAGTGCCCGCTCGACCGAGGAGCGCATGAACCGATCGAGGATGCCCACGTCGCTCATCGACCCAACTCGAGATCCTGGAGACGGCGGAGGTGCACGATCATCAGCGACTCGTCCAGTTCGACGTCGTCATAGCGAAGGTACTCGCCCATGGGGACGTCACGGACGAGCGTCGACCCGGGAGCCAGCCCGAGCGGCAGCAACCGGGACCGGCCGGCCTCGGCAGCGCTTTCGATCATGCCGTAGGTGGTGAATCCGCCCAGGCCGTCGATGTTCTCGCCCGCCCGCAGGTCGCGTTTGGCCACGGCTACCGTCTCGGCGGTCGGCGGACGGTCGGTCGCCACCGTGGTGTCGCCGTGGATGACGGCGCGGGCGATCGAGATCGGGGTCTCCAGGCTGGTGAGGTGGTAAGGGCGGTAGAGCGCCCAGTAGGGGCCGGGCCCCATCGACAGGTACTGCAGATCGCGCACCAGCTTGGGGTGCTCGGTGGTGAACACGACGAACACGCCGGGTGCGATCCCGAGGCCATATTCGACCCGGGGGATCCCCGACAGGACCCCTCCGGCCTCCTGAGGCACGTACACCTCGGCGATGGTCTTGGGGGTCACCACCGGACCGTGCATTCCAGGCAGGTCGGGCACGAAGCCGACGGCGTTGGCGAAGGCGGTCATCTCGACCATCGTCTTCGTCCCATCGACGAAACTCGCCAGCATCTTCGGGTTCATCTGCTTCTCGCGAGCTTCGGAGGCCACCGAGTCGGGCGTGGCGGACCGGTCGAGCGGGTTGTTCTTCCCCTTCCCCGCGCACACCACCTCGAACCCAAGCGAGGTGGCGAAATCGTACAGTTCCATCGTCGATCCGGGCTCGTCGCCGGCGGTGAGCGTGTAGACAATTCCGGCTGCGTTGGCCATTCGGCGCAGGAGCCAGCCGACGGTGGCGTCGGTCTCGACGTTCATCTGGAGCACGTGCTTGCGGGCGAGGATGGCGCCGTAGGCGACCTTGGCGCCGATCTCCGGGATGCCGGTTGCCTCCACCGTGATGTCGACCGGCGTGTCCCATGTGAGCTCGGGTTTGGTCGTCGCCACCCGCTGCCCCGCCTCGACCGCCGCCGATGCCGTGTCGGGGTCGTCGGTCTCGACGATCTCCCCTGGGTCGACGCCGGCCGACTTCAGCACGTCGAGCGCCCGACCGGGGACTACGTCGGCCACGACGAGAGCCCGCATGCCGAACATCGTCTCCATCTGGGCGACGAGTCCCTCCCCCATCTGGCCTGCGCCGACCAGCCCCACCTTGATGAACTCTCCCCGGGCGTGCCGGGCCTGCAACTCGGGCAGCAGCATTAGGAGTCCTTTCCCACAATGGTTACTGTCGAGCCCGCCTCCAGTCGGGGGGCGGCGACCTTCGGAAGGCCCACGTCACCGGGCAGTTCCGGCTCGGTGAGCCCGTTGAATTTGACAACGAGGTGACCCAGGTTGGCCAGGTTGTCGTTGGCGACCGGTCCAACGCACAGTATCTCGAATGCGACATCGTCGAACTGGATCTCGTCGCCCACCTCCAAGGGTGAGGCGAGCGCGGCAGCCTCGGTGATGATGGCGAACTCGTGAAGCTCCTCGGGGGCATCCGGGCCGAAGAACACCAGGATTCCCTCCTCGGCGAACTCGGCGGCCATCTCCCCGATGCTCTGCACGGACGCCCGGTACTTGATGGTCATGGCATGCGTCACCGCCAGCGAGAGCCGACCGCCGCTCGGGCCCCCTCGCCCGGTCACTCCTCGACGACCTCGATGTCGTTGACTCCGACGCCGGAGACGAAGTTCTCCTCCGTGATGAAGCGCACTAGCGGCCCCGACGGACTCGCTCCGTGGATGTCGACGGTGGGGATGCCCTTCATCGGGTAGACCCCGATCCGGGCCGTGCCCCCACAGTCGATCACGGCGCAGGCGATCTCGTCGAAGTGGGCCTTCGAGCGGAAGCCGTCGAACGCCCGGCCTCCCGTGAGGTCTGCGATCCGCTGGGCTACCGGATGGATGCCTCCTCCGGTCACCGAGTAGATGTAGTCCTTCCCCGGCTGGGGCATGACCTCGAGGCCCACGCCCCAACCCTTCATCCCGGGCTTGATGCGCACCTTCCGAAAGGTCCCGGACGGAGGTGCCTCGACCGGCGTGGCTTCGGCCACGACGGCGGACGCCGTCTCTGCGACCTCGGCGACAGCATCGTCCGCCGTCTCGACGGCCTCTGCCACCTCCTCGTTCACCGTTTCAGCGGCATCTTCCACCTTCTTCTTGAACCGGTCGAACAACGCCATCTCGGCGCCACCTCCTCGATCGCTAGCTGGAGTACAGGCCCACGCTGGCCACCCAGGCGAACAGCACGGCGGCCGGACCGGTGATCATGCGGCTGAAGAGCACCGCAGGCACACCGACTTCGACCGTCTCGGGCTCGGCTTCGCCCAGCGCCAATCCTACGGGGATGAAGTCGCAACCGACCTGGGGGTTGATGGCCCACAGCGCCACGAGCGCCAGACTCGGTGGGATGTTCCCAGCCCCGATCTGGGTGCCGATCAGCACGCCGATGACCTGGGCGATGACCGCGCCTGGACCGAGCAGCGGAGACAGGACGGGCAGGGCGATGATGATCGACAGCACGAGCAGTCCGACCACGTTGCCCGCCAGACCCGACAGACCCTCGGCCATCCACTGCCCGATTCCGGTCGAGAGGATGATGCCGATCAGGAAGGCGATGAACGCCATGAAGGGCAGGACGTTCTTGATGACCTGGTCGACGGCATCGCGTCCTGCCTGGTACAGAGCGCCGACGACCTTACCGACGCCCTTTCCCAGCTTGGTGAGGAAATTCGTCATATTCATCCCTCTCTGATCAGGCCGCGCTGGCGGATACCTGGCGGGCCGTCATGATCGCCGTCATCCACTCGGTGACGAGCCCGCGGAAGTAGATCACGACGAAACCCGTGAGCAGGTACCTCACTGCCAGGTCACCGAGCGGGAGGCCCAGCGTCGTGATGCCGGTGGCGATGCCCAGCCACACGAACAGCTCGCCCGGGTTGACATGGGGAAAGATCCCCAGCGGCGGGTGGACGAACGACACGGCCGAGTCGTAGAACGCCGGCTTGTACTTCTCCGGCAGGAACTGCCCGTTGGTGTAGGCCATCGGGTTGGTGAGGAAGAACACCGAGAGCACCGGCCATGCCAGGTAGCGGATCGGTGTGTAAATGAACCCCTCGTGACCGGCCCATTCGCCGAACTTGTTGACACGATGCGGTCCGATCAGCGCCACGAGCGCATTTACCGCCGTGAGCAGCACGATGAGCAGCGGGATAATCCCGACCACCAGGCTCACGAAGACATCGGCACCGGCCTGGAATAGTCCGATAAACGATTCGGCCCATTCACCCATTCTCTCAAACACTCTGAATCTCCCTTCCTCCGTTGGCCACGCTGTGTATGCGGATGGAGGCTCCTCCCCCTGATGCCCGGCGTCCGCTCCTCTTACGCATCAGCTCATCCATCGCCTCCGATCTCACCGGCGTCGACGTCGGCGGCCTCCTTGGCTAGCTTCCTGCGGAGGAAGCCGGCGGCATGGTCGAGGGCCGCCCAAGTCTTGGCGTCGACGCCGTTGGGGGGGTCGCCCCGGCCGATGAGGTCGAGCGCCATCCCCTCCACCGCATCGACCGGCTTGAGGTCGGCAGCGATCGTGAAGCCGGAGAGCCTCCCGGCCTTCACGACCCTGGCGGCCTTGTCGATCACCACGACCGCGTACGTCTTGCGCCGGTAGGTGGTGCCGGCCATGCCGACGGCCATCGCACTCCCCAGCCGGCGCCACGCCTGGCTCGTCCGGTGGAACCTCCGCATCTGCAGATTCGAGAGCACGATCTGGACGAGCCATGCCCCGGCGAGGACGAGCACGATGGTCAGCGACGTGCGGTCCACGCTCACACCTCCAGCAGGTCGAGGGTCGAGCGCCGGTACATCGCGAGAATCGACTCCGTCGCCGCACTATCGGTTACCAGTGCGTCGAGGAACCCACCTCGCAGGACCGCGAGGATGGCAGACGCCTTGCTCTCCCCGCCCGCCACCCCGATGACGTTCGGCCCCAGGCGCTCGGGCCGGAGGGCCACGACCCGACGGTTCTCGGAAATGTCGGGGATGCCCCCGCCGGCGTCCATCACGAAGCCGAGGAGGTCGCCCACGATCCCGGCCGACCGGAGCTTGGCGATGTGGTCCGCAGTGAAGTAGCCCGCCCTGACCAGACCCGACAAGGACGTCTCAATGCTGCCGATGCCGGTGACGGTGACGTGCGCGCCGGCGGCCATGTCCAGCGTGGTGGCGATGGTCCTCTCGGTGAGCAACGAGCTGGCGGTCTGCTCACGATCCACGATGACCGGAGCGGCGAGCGACCGGAAGTCGCCGTTGAGCTTCGAAGCCAGCGTCCGGGCCAGCTCGGCGCCGTCAACGTTGGGGTCGCCGTCGCCCACCGAGCCCATCGCCTGCAGCACTAGGACGTCCTCGAGCCTGATCTCCGGCATCGCCCGCACGACGTGGTAGAGGGAGGCCCCCCAGCCGATGGTGACGTGGATCCCCGACTGCAGCCGTGCCTCGAGCATCATCGCCCCCAACCTGCCGAGGCGCCGAAGCATCTCCTGGTGGTCGAGACCACCATTGTGGAGCACCTTCGCCTCGGAGAGGCCGAAGGTCGACACCAACGCCTCCTCGAGGTCGGTGCGGGTTCGGAGGGGGAACCTCACCCGGATCTGGACGATGCCCTCCGCCCGGGCTTCGGCGAGCAACCGGGACACCATCGATCGTGACTTCCCGATCCGACGGCCGATCTCGCTCTGGTCGAGTCCGTCGTCGTAGTACCAGGCCGCGACCTCTCCGAGGAGCTCTTGGCGATCGCCCGGCTCGCCCCCCCGGGATGTTCGTGCACGAATGCCCATCGCACCTCACACAGGTGAAGAGATTGTGCGGGGCACCGCCCCCCGCGTCAACCCCCCCGTGCACATGTGTGCACGTTCATGCACGCAGGCGCGGACACCGGTACCTGACCTCGTTGGCGTCGATCCTCGAGACCGGCTCGACCCGCGGGGGCCGTTGGCGGACCAACCCGCCGCCTCGTAGAAGCGCCGTGCCCGCAGGTTGCCGTCAAGCACCCACAGCACCGCCGTAGGCACCGTCGGGGGTCCGTACCCGGCGAGACGCTCGGCAGGCCCTCGGCCGGCTGAAGGCAGCCACGCCATGCACGAACTAGGACGACGCCGTGGCCCCGAGTAGCCGACCTGGTGTATCGAGGAACGGGTGTCTTCGACCCGGCTCGTGACCATTCTGTGACCACACGCCAATCTGTGAAGTCGGTTTTGACCCGCTGCCCGGCCTTTCGTGGTGCCCGGGGTGGGATTCGAACCCACACGTCCTCTCGGACAGAGGTTTTTAAGACCTCAGCGGCTGCCGATTTCGCCACCCGGGCACGAACCCGAGTATCACAGGGCCGAGAGGCGGGCGACGACACCGTCCAGCAGATCCCGCTCGCTGACGGTCACCTGCTCGACGTTCAATTGCCGCATCGCCTGCCGTGCGATCACGGCCCCTGCGAGGATGACAGGCGCCCGCCTGGGATCGAGCCCCGGCAAACGCGCGGTGTCCTCCACCGAGAGCCCTGCGAGCCGGATGACGAGCAGGTCGGCGGTCAGACGATCCAGCACCCTGCCGTCGACCGCCTCCGCGGTCCCGGCCACGATCGCCGCCAGCGACGTCCACGTTCCTGCGACACCCAGTATCTCGCTGCCTGCGGGCGCCTCGACGGCTTCGAACAAGCGCGCGACGTGCTCACCCGCTCCTTCCAGTTGGGCGAAGCGCGCGGGCCGATCCGGCAGCAAGCGGTCCGTCAAGCGGACAGAGCCGATGTCGATCGATCTCGTCCGCAAGCCGTCGGCTCGGTAGACGAACTCGGTGCTGCCGCCGCCGATGTCGACGACGACGAACTCGCCGTCCCGCCCGAGGGTGGCCCCGGTGAACGCCAGTTCCGCCTCTTCGGCTCCCGAGATCGACTCGGGACGAACCTGCAGCACCGATGCCGTCCGGTCGAAGAACTCCTCGCGATTCTCCGCATCGCGCGCAGCCGACGTCGCCACCGCGCGCAGACGGGTCACGCCGTGATCGTGGCAATGCCTGCGGTACGCGGCGAGGACGTCGAGCGTGCGCTCGACCGCGCCGTCCGAGAGTCTCCGCTCCGCGTCGACTCCGACTCCGAGCCCGGTCACGTGCTGCAGGCGAAGGATGTCCGCACCGTCGTCGGCGACGATCAGCAGACGGATGGAGTTGCTGCCGATGTCGATCGCCGCCCGCGTCACACGCCGAACCTACCTGGGCTCGCGCCACCCCGGATTCTTCTCGCCGTCGACGACGCACGGCTCGGAACAGTCGAGCGGTTCGATCCAGGGCGCCACCACCGCCCCCACCGGATTGGCATTTCCGGCCCGGTGGTCGGCGTAGTGGGCGTGGAGGCACTTCACTCCCGCCTGCGCTCCTGCCACGCCGCCACTCGGTGCCGGCCTGGTCCCCGGCGGCACGAGCGCGTCGCGTTCGGCCGCATACCGGCGGTGAGCCTCGTCCAGCTGCGCCGAGAAACCGGAATCCGCCTCCGCCCGCCGCTCCATCGACCTGACCCCGCCCGCTGCTTCGAGCCGGCCGATCCTGATCGTCGCCAAGGGACAGCTCAGCCAGTAGCGCGTGGGAAAGGGGGTGCCATCGTCGAGCAACGGCGGCACCGCCGCCACCACCGGCAGCGCGAGATGACAACGCGAGACGACCTCCGAGTCGGCGCGGAGGGGACGGCCGATCTGGGCGGCCAGGTCCGGTCCGTCGGTCACCCTCCGACCAGATCCCGCCCGGTGACGAAGTCCCACAGCCGGGCGAGGAAGGGAGCCGCCTCACCCTCCTCGGGGGGGCCGACGAGCTCGGAGGCGAAGTCGACTGGAGCGACCTCCTGTTCGATCACGACGTAGGCGGCTTCGCCCGGACGGACGTACCCGAGCTTCTCGCGCGCCAGCCGCTCGATCTCGAGCGGAGTGTGGAGCGCCGCCACCTGATCGGTCAGGATGGCGTTCTCTCTCGTCAGCTCGGCCAGCGTGGCCTGGGCGTCGGCCACCTCCTGCTGCTGGTCGACGATCTGACGAAGCGGGAGGGCGTTGGTCGTGACGGCCACGGCGACCACCAGGGCGGCCGTCGACACCAACACCAGCACGGGGCGGCGAAGGATGCTCACCGGTGCCTCCGGAACGAATCCCAGCCGGCGTAGCGCGCCTGGTCGCCCAGCGCCTCTTCGATGCGAAGGAGTTGGTTGTACTTGGCGGTGCGCTCCCCCCGGGCAGGCGCCCCCGTCTTGATCTGGCCGGCGTTGGTGGCGACGGCGAGGTGGGAGATGAAGGAATCCTCTGTCTCACCCGAACGGTGGCTCACCATCCGTCCGAACCTGGCCCGCTCGGCCATCTCCATCGTGTGGAGCGTCTCGGAGAGGGTGCCGATCTGGTTGACCTTGATGAGGATGGCGTTGGCCGCCTTCTCGCGGATTCCCCGCTCCAGGATGTCCTGGTTGGTCACGAAGAGGTCGTCACCGACGAGTTGCACCCGGTCGCCGATCGACCGGGTGTGGGTCTTCCAGCCGTCCCAGTCGTCCTCGGCCATCCCGTCTTCGATCGACACCAGCGGGAACGAGTCGACCAGCTCCGCCAGATAGGCGGACATCTCGTCCGAGGTGAGCTCCCTCCCTTCCAGTTCGTACTTGCCCTCCCGCCAGATCTCGGACGATGCGACGTCGAGTGCCAGCGCGATCTGTTCGCCGACTGCGTAGCCGGCGGTCTCGATCGCCTCGGTGAGCAGGTCCAGCGCGGCGCGGTTCGTGGCCAGGTTCGGCGCGAAACCGCCTTCGTCGCCGACATTGGTCGACAGGCCCCGTCCGGCGAGGACCTTCCGCAGCGCGTGATACGTTTCGACGCCGGCGCGCAGCGCGTCCGCGAACGTCGAGAACCCGCCAGGCACGAGCATGAACTCCTGGATGTCGACGGAGTTGGCGGCATGCGCCCCCCCGTTGAGGACGTTCAGGCACGGAACCGGCAACACCCGAGCCGCAGGTCCGCCCAGGTAGCGGAAGAGGGGCAGGCCGACCTGGGAGGCGGCGGCCCGGGCGACGGCCAGCGAGACGGCGAGGATGGCGTTGGCGCCCAGCTTCGCTTTGTTGTCGGTGCCGTCCAGGTCGGCCATGACCTGGTCGATCCGCTCCTGTTCGGTGGCGGCGAGGCCGACCAGGGCCGGTGCGATCGTGTCTTGCACGTTGGCGACGGCCCGCGACACCCCCTTCCCGCCAAAGCGGGTCCCGCCGTCTCGAAGTTCGATGGCTTCGAGCGCCCCTGTCGACGCCCCGGAAGGGGCGGCCGCCCGTCCGAAGGCCCCGCCAGCGAGGAGGACTTCGGCTTCGACGGTCGGGTTTCCGCGGCTGTCGAGGATCTCACGAGCCCGGATGTCAGCGATCGTCGTGGACACTCCAAGCTCTCCTTGTGATGCAGCCGCAGGCTAGCAAGCACCCGCCCGAGCGCCGGTCTCTCGTCTCACGCCATGACGAAGTCCGCTTCTTGTCGGGCGCCCACCCTGGGCCGGAAGAGCACCGAGAATGCCCACATCTCGATGCCGATCATCACCGTGTACCACGCCAGCCCCGGAACCAGGCGTCCCGACGGGAAACCCTGATCGAGCAGCGCGAAGAGCACGAACTGGGCACCGATGGCCACGGCCACCACGCTCCCTCGGAAGACGGGATGCCAGGCGGTGCGGCCGAATCCGACCGCACCGACCAGCACCGACGGAAGCATGACCGCACCCGCCCCACCGAAGATCGGGAGCGCTGCCAGGCCCCACAGGCGCCACCAGCCGCGACCTCCGGCCATCCGGCGCCACCAGGCGATGCCGAGCGCCAGCCCGGCGAACGTGGCCGCGCCGATGACGATGAGCGTGCCGCTCCAGGTGAACTCGGGATGCTGGGAGATGAAGCGCATCCACAGCCGGAGGACGGCTCCCCAGAGCATGCCACCGAGGGCACCGGCCACGACGGGATGGAGCCTGCGCATCAGAACTCCAGCGGCAGGCATGCCAGGCGGGCACCGGCCGAGCCGTCGAGCGGATTCGTCGGGAGCGCGTGGATCACGATCGACCTGGCTGCTCCCGGTCCGATCTCGAAGTCGGCGATCGCTTCCGCGTGTCCGGTCCCGCCGGCTGTGACGGTGAAGTCGAGCCAGACTTCGTTGTCGGCGAGGTCGTCGTAGATCCCGGCGTTGAAGTGGGGTCCGGCGGCTGCCCCGTCGTGGGACGCGCAAGAGCCGACGTGGACATGCGCCCCGAACGTCGTGCCCGCCGCGGCACGGTCGAGATCCTTGAGGTTCATGCGGACGATCGTCCGACCGTTGTGGACGGTGGCGGTCGCCACCCCCCACGACCCGTCGGTGGCATGTGCATCGTTGTGCAGATCGGTCAAACCACCATGGAAAAAGATCCCGGTTCCGGCGAGCACGGGAATCGCCGACGCGACCACCATGCCGAGACCGAGGAGCCACACCCAACGTTGCCTGTATCGCACAGCGCCCTCCTTCCGATTCGTGCCACTGCGATACCGGACAGACGTGTTTCCACCCCACGGTGGGTGACGCGAATCGAGACGACATCTCCACGTCACCCGGTCGGGCACCGGGGAGCGTCTGTCTGGGAGATGGCCGTCGCCGCCTTCAGCGAGTGGATCGCCCAGGACGCCGCCGAAGCGGGATGGACGCGCGCCGACGTGGACGACGTCGTCGCCCGTCTGTTCCACGCCGAAGCGGCCAGCCTCGTGCGCTTGGCGCGCTTCTTCGTCGACGACCGCGACGCCGCCGAGGACCTGGTACAAGAGGCTTTCATCCGGCTCGCCCGCTCGGTCCACCGGGTTCACGACCCCGGGGCCGTCCCCGCCTACCTGCGATCGATCGTCCTCAACCTGGCGCGGGACCACAACCGCCGGGGTCTGGTGTCGCTCAGGCATCGGCCCACGGCCGATTCGACGCCCACCGACGTCACCGAACACGTCGAGCTCCGGGAGGACCAGCGGCGGGTTATCAGAGCGCTCCGCACTCTTCCCCCCGGCCAGCGCAACTGCCTGGTCCTCCGCTACTACCTCGACCTCTCCAATCCCGAGATCGCCCGCACGCTCGGAGTGTCGGTGAACACGGTGAAAACCCAACTCCGGCGAGGGATGGCGGCCCTGGCGGAGCAACTCGCGGAGCTCGAGCGATGACGTCCCTCGAGCAACGGCTCAGTGAGGCCCTCCACGCCGGGGCCGTGCGCACGCAACCGGCACCCGATCTCTTCGCCCGCGTCGTCGGTTCGATCGAGGACGATCGACGTCGTCGGAACCTGCTGGCTCGCGGCGCGGTGGTGGTGGCGGCGTTCGCCGGGGCGTTGGTGTCACTTGGACTCGGATTGTCGAACACACGAAACGGGAGGTTGGTCATGCCCTGGTGGGCTCTGGAAATCATCGCCACGATCGTCCTGATCGCCATGGCCCTGTGGCTGGGACCGTTCATCAAGCGCTTCGGTCGGGCCTACGCCGCCGACGTCTTCCGGGCGAACCCGCTGACCGGGAAGTCCTACATCGTCCTCACCGACATCGTCTATTACCTGATCTTCACCGCCTACATCCTCTTCACGAGCCGGCTCCAGCCGGAACCGGGGTGGGACACGATCGTCGGCGCGTCGCAGGTGCAGTTCTCGGTCTTCCGGGTGGCGGGCATCCTCCTGATCATCGGGGTGCTGCACGGCCTCAACATCATGCTGATGCCCGTGCTGGGAAGGCTCTTCTCGCTGAACCGCCGCCTCGACGCGCTCAACCGTGACGAGGGACTCGATGAGTGACGACCTCGCTCCACCCGCGGCGGTTCTCTGGGCCGAAAGGGACGCCGGCGTCCCTTCTAACCCTGGGTACGCGCCTTGGCCCGCTCCCAACGGGTGTCGAGTTCGTCGAGGGTGAGGTCGGTGAGGGGACCTTCCTCCTCCATGGCGCGGAAGCGGGACTCGAAGCGGTGGTTCACGGCGCGGAGGGCCGTGTCCGGCTCCACCCCGAGGTGGCGTGCGACATTCACCACCGCAAAGAGCAGATCACCGAGCTCGTCCCGCATCGCCCGCGGGTCCCCCTCCTCGGTGGCGGCCGAGAGCTCGGACAGCTCTTCGGCGACCTTGGCGAGCACGGGGGGCAACTCCGGCCAGTCGAAGCCAACCGCCGCGGCCTTGCGCTGCAACTCGGCGGCCCGCGCCAGCGCTCCCAGGGC
>CAZCRP010000047.1:4548-13114 GCA_964501055.1 uncultured Acidimicrobiaceae bacterium | reverse complement strand
GTGGCCCACCCACGAGGAGACGGAATGGTCGAGTCTCGGTGGTGTCGGTCCAAGCGGTGGCCGGGCCGGTCTGGGCGTAACCACCCTCCCACCGAAGGCCCATCACGGCATCACGGTCGGATTCGATGGATGACTCGTCGGCCAACCCCAACTCGATCTGATCTGCCGAGATCGACAGGACATCGGTGTCGTATTCGACGATGTGAGGCTCCGAAACAAGGGCGTCGATGATTTCGCCCGAGACGTACCACCCGACGGCCCCGTAGACGATGGCCACGACAGCGACAACAGCGACAGCGATTCTTGTGAGATTACGACGAAGGCTGCTGGTGACGTTCCGGTCGAGGTGAGCGGGGTCCGGTCCGGAGTGCTTTCCTCTGCGCTTGTCCACGTGTTCTCCCTTCAGGGAGAAGTGTCCGGCCCGCGATCTGTGAAAGCAATCGGGGGAAACCCCCATCTCGCGCGTTTCGGCGGCTCAGCGGCGGGACGACCGTCCGGTCGCAGTGCCCTCCGCCAGTCCGGCGGACATCTCCCAAGACCCTGGCAGGGGGATGGGTCGCACGCGGTGGGAGAGCGATTTGCAACACTCGCTAGGTTCGAGAAGGAGACGACATGGGAACCGATATCGCTCGCGTCCCGAGGAGAACAGAAGGATGAAGTGCCACCAGGTCGGGAGGGTCAGCATCGAGTTGACCACCGGAGACATCGCCGATCAGCCCGAGATGGACGCGATCGTGAACGCCGCCAACGCCGAGTTGCAGATCGGCGGCGGGGTGGCAGGGGCGATCCACCGCGCCGCCGGACCGGGGCTGGCGGAGGAGTGCAGGCCGCTGGCGCCCATCTTGCCCGGGGAGTGTGTGATCACCGGCGCCCACGAACTCCCAAACCAGCATGTCATCCATTGCCTCGGTCCGGTGTACGGCAGGGACGAACCTGCGGCCCAACTCCTCGCCGACTGCTATCGCAAGGCGTTGCTCCAAGCCGACGAGGAAGGTCTGAGATCGGTGGCGTTCCCGGCGATCTCTACTGGAGCCTTCGGCTATCCGGCCGCCGAGGCCGCACAGGTGGCGGTGCGCACGGTGACGGCGGTCGCAGCCGAGTTGCGATCGGTTCGTGTCATACGTTTCGTGCTGTATTCCGATCGCGACTTCGAAATCCATGAGCAGGCACTCTTCGACAACGTCTGACGTCGCGGATACCCACTTCCGCCTGCCGCCGATGGCCCGAGCAGGACCCTGCCCTGAGTGGTGACCGCCGTCGCGACCCCGAGTTCGACCAGGGCGCGGTCATGCACCGGGCGCAGTCCTGGGCCTAGTCACTGAATCGTGCCGTGAGGGCGACCTGCCCGAAGAAGGCGTGACAGGTCCAGACCCCCGACCCGTCCAACTGCCTGCGACGGGGACCGCGGCGTCTTGGTTCTAACCCTGGCGCTCAGACGGAAACGACGATCTTTCCCCTCGCGTGCCCCTCCCGGAGATAACGCAGTGCATCAGGTATTTGCTCGAGACCGTTGTACTGCTTGTCGATCACCGATCGCATCCGCCCGGTCTGGATCAGGTCGGCGAGATATTCCATGTCCGGACGGTTGAGATTGGCAAGAAAGAAGGAGCATGTTTGTCCTCTGAAACGCGAGCCAATCTTCATACCCACGATCGTGGTCAGAGGCCCCAGGAGTCGGCCCCCCTTCGGACCACCGACGATCACGACAGTGGCCTCGGAGTTGAGAACCCTCCGCAGTTCGCCCCACCGCCTGCTCCCGGCGATGTCGATGACCAGGTCACAGCGACTGGCTGTGCGAGTGAAATCCGTCTGTGTGTAGTCGATGACGTGGTCGGCACCGAGAGAGCGGGCAATGTCGACCTTGCCGGTGCTGCACACCGCGGTGACTTCCCCGCCCATTGCCTTGCCGATCTGGACGGCGTAGGTCCCCACCCCGCCGGATGCCCCGTTGATCAGGACGCTCTGGCCTGGCTGCAGGTGCCCATGATCCCGGAGAGCCTGTAGAGCGGTTATCGCGGCGGTGCCCACGGCGGCCGCTTCCTCGTGGGAGATGGTGTCCGGTTTCAGGGTCACTGCGTTCCGTACACACACGAACTCAGCGAAGGCCCCTGCCCTCCCTCCGAAAACCTCGTCACCAGGGGAGACGTGGGCGATATCGGGTCCGACTGTCTCGACGATTCCTGAGAAGTCGCCGCCAAGCAACTCGGTGCTCGGTCTGAAAAGGCCCATCTGGGGGCGTGCGATGTAGGGAATGCCCGTCGCTGCATGCCACTCGGCTGGATTGACCGAAGTGGCGCTGACCCGCACTAGTACTCCGTCGTCGACGAGATCCGGCTTCGGCACCTCTCGGACTTCGATGGCATCCAGGCCATATGTGCTGCGGACCGCAGCTCTCATGGTGTCAGTCACGAACCGTCCTCCTCTGTGGGCCATATCTCACACCGATGTCTCCAACTGGTTCAGCCGAACATGGTCCTTCGGCAAGCCGCGCTGCCCTCGCTTCCTTTGCTGGCATTGGCGTCCATGCCGTGCTCGTCGGGTCATCCGCGTTGTTCCTTTCGGCCACCGAGGCAGAGGTTGTGGTACGGTGTACCAACCGTAGTAGTACACCGTACGAGAGTCAACGATTCCCGTACCGACAGGAGCGCCCACATGCGAGCAATCGTCCGAGACCGGTACGGATCGCCCGATGTGCTCCGCCTCGCGGAGATTCCCACACCCCAGCCCGCCGACGACCAAGTCCTCGTGCGGGTCCGGGCCGCGTCGGTCAACGCCCGCGACTGGCGACGACTTCGCGCCAAGCCATTCTTCATCCGAATCGATACCGGACTGCTTCGGCCCAGGGAAGCCGGGGTCGGGTCCGACGTCGCCGGCGTGGTGGAGGCCGTCGGCAAGGACGTCACCGACATCTCGCCCGGTGACGAGGTGTTTGGGTTCCGTACAGGTGCATTCGCTCAGTTCGTCGCCGGTACGACCTTCGTTCCCAAGCCGGCCCGGCTGACCTTCGGGCAAGCGGCTGCAATACCCGTCGCCGCCATCACGGCGCTTCAGGCCGTCCGAGACCACGGCCAGGTCCGACGCGGCCACAAGGTGCTCGTGACGGGCGCCGGTGGCGGAGTCGGACACTTCGCAGTCCAAATCGCCAAGGCTTACGGAGCTGATGTAACGGCGTCGAGCCGCACTGAGAACCTCGAAATGCTGCGCGCTCTAGGCGCCGACCACGTCATCGACTACACCCGAGAGGATGTCACGCGGGGCGGTCGCCGCTTCGACGTCATCCTCGATGTCGCTGGGCGACCCTCCAACCGCCTTCTCCGCCGCACGCTGACCAAAGGCGGCGTCCTCGTGATCGTCGCTGGCGGTCGTGGACCTGGTGGCGCGGTTGGCGCCATGGTGAGCGGTCTCGTACGCTCACGGATCCTCCGGCAGCGGGTGAACTGGTTCATCGCCAAGCTCGGAAAGGACGAACTGTTCGAGCTGAAGGACCTGATCGAGGCCGAAAAGATCACGCCCGTAATTGACCGCACCTATTCGCTCCAGCAGGTTCCCGACGCGATCGAGTACCTCGAGACCGAGCGTGCCCGCGGCAAGGTAGTGATCGATGTCTCACTGCATCTACCTGGTGACGCCTGAATGGTGGGGAACAGACGGCACTTCGGTCGGTCGCAGAGTGGACGACGGAGAAAGGAAGCGTGATGGCCGACCAGCCGGAGGCGACTACGGACGCCCCTACCGGCCTCAGCAAGGAAGAAGTGCTGTCGGCTGCGATCAGCCTCGCCGACGAAGGCGGGATCCAGTCGCTCTCGATGCGCAACCTGGCACGCCGTCTCGATGTGGGCGTCATGACCCTCTACTACTACGTGAAGGACAAGAGCGAGATCATCAACGGGATCGTCGACATGGTCGTCAGAGAGATCGAACTGTCCCCCGGCGACGGTGATTGGAGATCGATGATTTGCCGGACCGCGACCTCCGCCCACCGCGCTCTTCTCCGACATCCATGGGCAGCCAGTCTCATGTTTTCCGCCGGGGACGGGCCCGCGCGGCTCGACTACATGGAGTCGTTATTGGGAACCCTCCGCCAAGCGGGCTTCTCTGCAGAAATCACCCATCGTGCCTATCACGCCCTCGACAGCCACATCATCGGGTTCACTCTCTGGGAGACGAGCATCCCGTACACCGCCGAGGAGCTGGACGATCTCGCGGGAGCCTTCCTACAAGACCTGCGGAACGGCCAATACCCATACATCGCAGAACACATCGCAACGCATCTCGGAGAGAGCAGCGACGACAGCAAGAAGGCGTTCCAGTTCGGACTCGACCTGATCCTCGACAGCCTCGAGAAACTGAGGACCCCGCCGTGACGCGGCTCGCTCACATCGGATTCGGCGAAACGAACTCACACTTGACGGGACTCAGCCGAATCGTCAATGGTGACACGGAAAACCCGCATGAACATTGCGCTCATGCGGGTCGTGTGGGCTCCGGGGGTGAGACTCGAACTCACAACCTGCGGATTAACAGTCCGTTGCTCTGCCGATTGAGCTACCCCGGATGGAAGCGCCGGAATCGGCGCCGGAGGCATGTTAGCCACGGGCCGGCATCCGCTCGATCCGCCTGCGAGCGCGGGCAGCGGTCGGGTCAGACGACCTTGCGCTTGTTCTCCGCCGCGTCCTTCTTGGTCTTCTTGTCGAGGCGCTTTTCCTTCAGGTTCTTGGCGGCCACCTTCTTGGTGCTTCGACCGCCCTTGTCCTTGCTACCCATGAGTGCCTCCAGGCCGCCGCCCGAGGTGGGCGGCGTGACTCATTCTCCCACGTGTCCGCTGCTCTGTCGCGGAGAAATCCGACGCCTGGCCGACCGCACGCGGCGAGTGTGGGTCATCATGGGTCCATGGCCTACCGCGACGTCTACCGCCGCTCTCTCGACACGCCTGACGAGTTCTGGGCGGAAGCCGCGGCCGGCATCGACTGGGACCGGCGGTGGGACAGGGTCCTCGACGACGGCCGCCCCCCGTTCTACCGCTGGTTCACCGGCGGCGCGCTCAACACGTGCCACAACGCCCTCGATCGCCACGTGGATGGCGGCCGGGCCGATCAAGCGGCACTGATCTACGACTCCCCCGTCACGGACACCGTGCAGACGTTCACCTATCGCGAGCTGCGTGACAGGGTGGCGGCGTTTGCCGGCGGACTCCGCCGGCTCGGGGTGGAGAAGGGCGACCGGGCCATCATCTACATGCCGATGGTGCCGGAGGCCGTCGTGGCGATGCTCGCCTGCGCCCGGATCGGCGCCATCCACTCGGTCGTCTTCGGTGGCTTCGCGTCACGGGAACTGGCCGTCCGGATCGACGACGCCGCCCCCAAGGTGATCATCGCGGGGAGCTGCGGTATCGAAGTGGACCGCATCGTGGCCTATCAACCGTTGCTCGACACCGCCATCGACCTGGCCACCCATGTGCCTGAGCGGGTCGTGATGCTGTCCCGCCCCGAGCACGCCGAACCCCTCACCCCGGGCAGGGACGTCGATTGGCAGGAGGTTGAGATCTCCGCTCCGGCCGATCCTGTGTCCGTGGCCGCCACCGACCCCTTGTACATCCTCTACACCTCGGGGACCACCGGGGTGCCGAAGGGGGTGGTGCGGGACAACGGCGGCCACGCCGTGGCGCTGGACTGGTCCATGAAGAACCTGTACGGGGTCGATCCCGGCGAGGCGTTCTGGGCGGCATCCGATGTCGGCTGGGCGGTGGGACACTCCTACATCACCTATGGCCCGCTGCTGGCGGGAAACACGGCGATCCTGTACGAGGGCAAGCCCGTTGGCACGCCGGATCCGGGAGCCTTCTGGCGGGTGATCTCCCAACACCGGGTGGTGACGATGTTCACCGCCCCCACCGCCTTCCGGGCCATCAAGCGTGACGATCCCGCAGGAGCCCACATCGGCCGCTACGACCTGTCCGCCTTCCGCACCCTCTTCCTGGCCGGCGAGCGGTGCGATCCCGACACCCTGCACTGGGCCGAAGACAAGCTCGGAGTGCCGGTCATCGATCACTGGTGGCAGACCGAGTCGGGATGGCCGATGGTGTGCAATCCGATGGGCATCGAACCGCACCCGGTGAAGCCCGGTTCGGCCGGGATCCCGGTGCCCGGCTACGACGTGCGGGTCGTCGACGACGTCGGCGCCGAAGTGGCGGCGGGCGACATCGGGTCGATCGTGATCAGGCTGCCGCTCCCACCCGGCACCCTTCCCACGTTGTGGAACAACGATGCCGGGTACCAGGAGTCGTATCTGGATCGCTTCCCCGGCTTCTATCACACCGCCGACGCCGGTTTCATCGACGACGACGGGTACGTCTCGATCATGAGCCGAACCGACGACATCATCAACGTCGCCGGACACCGGCTCTCGACAGGGGCCATGGAGGGCGTCGTCGCGTCACACCCCGACGTTGCGGAGTGTGCGGTGATCGGAGTGGCAGACGACCTGAAGGGTCAGGTGCCGGTCGGTCTGCTGGTCTTGAAGGCAGGCGTCGACCGACCCCAGGCGGAGATCGTGGCCGAGGTGGTGGCCCTGGTCCGATCCGAGATCGGTCCGGTCGCGGCATTCAAGACCGCCACGGTGGTGCAGCGGCTGCCCAAGACGCGGTCGGGCAAAGTCCTGCGCCGCACCCTGCGGGCGATCGCAGACGGCGACGAGTGGTCGACTCCCGCGACGATCGACGATCCGGCCATCCTCGAAGAGATCGAGACCGACCTCTCACGCCTCGGCTATCCGCGATGACCGGGTGTGTGGGACAATCCGTCCCATGAGATTTCGACTGGGACTGCTGGTGGGCGGTGGGATCGGCTACGTGCTCGGGGCCCGGGCCGGTCGCGAGCGCTACGAACAGATCAAGCGGTGGGCCTCCTCGCTCCGCACCCATCCCGCCTACCTGCAACTGCGAGTGCAGGTGACCGGGGTCACGGACCTGGCACGGTCGGGAGTGGCACAGGGGCTGCGAACCGGATCGAGGCAACTGCGGGAAGCTGCCGACGACGCCGTGGTCGTCCCGTCGCAGGTCACCACCGGCCGCTGAACTCAGCCTTCTTCGAGGAAGCCCTCCAGCCGCCGGGAGTTGTTGGGATGGCGGAGCTTGGCGAGCGCCTTCGTCTCCAGCTGTCGGATCCGCTCCCGGGTGACGCCGAAGCGGTCACCCACCTCCTCCAACGTGCGCACCCGGCCGTCTTCGAGCCCGAAGCGCATGATGAGCACGTCCCGCTCCCGGTCGTTGAGACCTTCGAGCGCATGTGAGATGTAATCCTGCAGCAATCGGAACGTGGCCGCCTCCACCGGCACCTCGGCGGAGCCGTCCTCCACGAAGTCGCCGATCGTGGAGTCGTCCTCCTCCCCGACGGGTGTCTCCAGCGAAACCGGGTTCTGGGCGATCTTGTTGAGCTCTTCCACCCGGTCGGGATCGATCTCCAACTCCCGGGCGATCTCCTCGATCGTCGGCTCGCGTCCGAGATCCTGGGAGAGATCCCGCTTGGAACGGATGAGCTTGTTGATCATGTCGACGACATGGATCGGCACTCGGATAGTGCGCGCCTGGTCGGCGATGGCGCGGGTGATCCCTTGGCGAATCCACCAACTGGCATAGGTGGAGAACTTGAAGCCCTTGCGATAGTCGAAGCGGTCCACCGCTCGCATCAGCCCGAGGTTGCCCTCCTGGATGAGGTCGAGGAGCGGCATCCCCCTGCCGACGTAGTTGCGGGCGATCGAGACCACCAACCGCAGGTTCGCCTCCACCAGTCGGGAGTGGGCGGCGTTGCCCTTGCGCACCGCCCGCTCCAGCACCACCCGGTCTTCGACCGCGAGGTCAGGGGACTGACGCAGGTTCTCCTCGGCTCGCTTGCCTGCTTCGAGCTGCATCGCCAGCTCGACTTCCTGCTGGGCGGTGAGCAGCTTGTAACGGCCGATCTCCTGCAGCCACATCTTCACCGGGTCCGACACGGAAAGCGTCTCGTCGTCGAGGAGATCGTCCGCCGGGTCGGCCACCCCTTCCTCGATCCGGATGTTGCGCTTCTTCAGCGTCTCGAGCACCTTCTCGAGGACGTCGGGATCGGCCTCGGCGTCGACGAGATCGACCTGCACTTCGTGCATGGTGAGAAAGCCGCGCTGAATGCCGCGTTTGGACAGCGAATCGACGACCTCGTGGACCAACGGGGTGAATGTCACTCGTGCGCTCGGACTTTCCTGGCTTTTCGCAAACGTACCAACTCACCCATGAGCTCGGAATACCCCTGGTCGTCCGGATGCATGGCGTTCATCTCGGCCAGCAGGCGCTCCACCTTCCGGCCCACCGCCCGATCGCGGGTCCGAATCAGCACGTCATCCACGCGCTCGGCCGGTGCGGCGTCAGTGGCGAGGTCGATCAGCAGTGAGATCTGCGGCCCGTCCCCGTTCGGGATGTCGACCGGAGCACCAACGGCGCACCCTTCGAGATCCTCGGCCACGAGATCGAAGGCAGCTCGGATCTCCGAGACCGCGAAGTCCTCCGAGGTCACGCCGGCCGCGGCGGCCGCTCCCCCGT
>CAZCRP010000047.1:0-4538 GCA_964501055.1 uncultured Acidimicrobiaceae bacterium | reverse complement strand
CTTCTTCGAGTCGTCGGAGTTGAGGGAGGCCATGGCGCCGCTCGGAGAGGGTGCCCGGCCCAGCGGCCAGCACCGCCCGCAACAGGGCCCGCTCCAAGCGGGTGTCGACATCGGTGACATGGGATGCCTGCCGCGCCCTGGGCGTACGTCGGCGGGGAGGGATCCCGACCGCCTGGTCGACGACCGCCAGGTCGACCCCCATCCGCGACGCCAGGAAGCGGGCGTACTCGGCACGGGCGATGTCATCTGACACCCGGGCCACGCGGGGAGCGAGGGTCTTGAGGGCTCTGGCCCTCGCTTCCGGCTCGGTCAGGTCGTGCAGGGCCAACTCGTGCTCGATCGCCGTCTGCAGGAGCGGTCGGGCACGGGAGATCGCGTCGTCGAGTTCGGCCAGCCTCCCCTCCTGCACCATGTCGGCCGGGTCCACGCCCGGCGGCATCTCGGCCACCCGCAGATCGAGGTCGAGTCGAACCGGTATGTCGAGATCCTCACCGCGGCGCGCGGCGCGACCACCGGCGGCATCGGCGTCGAAGGCCAGGACGATGCGGTCGGTGAAGCGGCGAAGGAGTTCGAAGTGGTCGTCGCCGAGGGCGGTGCCATTGGTGGCCACCGCCATCGGGATTCCGTTCCGATGGAGCGAGATCACGTCGGTGTATCCCTCGACGACCACCGCGTACCCGGCGCGCTGGATCTCCCGCCGCGCCCGGTCGAGTCCGTACAGGAGCCGCGACTTCTTGTAGATCGGCGTCTCGGGGGTGTTGAGGTACTTGGGCTGTCCCTCGCCCAGGATGCGCCCGCCGAAACCGACGGGCTCACCCTGGATGTCCCAGGTCGGGAACATGAGACGGCCCCGGAAATAGTCGTAGACGCCTCCCCCCCTCCCCCGCCGCGCCAAGCCCGCCTCGATCATGACGCGGTCGTCGAACCCACGCGCCCGCAACTCCTTGCTCAGGTGGTCGGAGCGATCGTCGGCGGGCGCGTATCCCAGCTTGAAGTCGTTCACCGTGTCGGCGTCGTATCCCCGGCCCCGCAGGTACGAGCGAGCGTGTCCGGCGTCCGCCGCCGACATCAGCCTGGTGTGGTAGAAGTCGACCGCGGCCCTGGTCACATCGATCAGCGCCTTGCGTCGCCCGGCGCGGCGGGCGGCGGCCGGATCTTCCGTGAGGGTGATGCCCGCCCGCCTGGCCAGCCACTCCATCGCCTCTGGGAAGGTCAATCCCTGCGTCTCCTGGACGAACGTGAAGATGTCACCGGACACCTGGCAGCCGTGGCACTTGTAGAGACCGCGCGCCACGTCGAGTGACATCGACGGGGTCTTCTCCTGATGGAAGACACAGATCGCCATGTGGTTGCGCCCTGAGCGCTTGACCGTGGTGAGCTCCGCCACGAGGTCGGCGATGTTGACCGCCGCTCTGATCCGATCGCGATCCTCGTCGGAGAAAGCCATGTACACCGAGTGTACGGCGCCCTCCCGACAGCGGATCAGGCGATGGGCGACGCCACGAACTCGAACCGCAGGATCACGGTCTCCGACACGTTGGCCACACCGGGCGCGTTGGGGATGTTGATGCCCCAGTCGGTGCGATCGACCGTCGCCTCGGCCGTCCCCGAGATCGTCTCGTCCGCCGCGAGCGCAGCCGTGACCGCAAACGTGACCGGATTGGTCACGTCCCGGATCGTCAGGTCGCCTGTGATGGTGAAGGTGACCTCCGACCCCGTCGCCCCGCTGAGGCCGTCGATCGCGGTGGGAGTGAACTCGATGAACTCGAAAGTGTCCGTGTCGAGGATGCGGCCACGCAGGACGCCATCCCTGGTGCCGGAGTCGGTGGCGAAATCCCTGGCGTTCACGAGCACGGTCCCGACCTGGAGGGAAGACGGATCAGCCGGGTCGAGCAGGAGTTCGCCGAGCACGATGGTCGATGTGCCCACCACGGTGTTGGGCTGACCGCGCGACTCCTCGTCGATGACGAAGAGGGCGCGTGACTCGTCGGTGAGCGCGTACGTGCGCGTCCCCCCGTCCTCGCCCGCCGCGAGCGTGGTCTCCCCGCCACCGGCGGCAGTGGTCTCGCCGGCGGCGGTGGTCGTCTCGAGAGGGGGCGCCGTCACGTCGGTCGAGGGCGCCTCTCTGCCCTGGCCGAACAACCAGAACGCGGCGCCCGCAGCCACGACGACGAGAATTCCGGCGACGGCAGCGACGGTGCGATTCATGAAGCCTCCTCACGACGGCCGCCCGAGAGGCTAACGAACCGGCACTGCCTACGGCAGTTTGCCGGCCAGGTACTCCTCGAGGCGGTCGAGGGAAACCCGGTCCTGTTCCATCGAGTCGCGCTCGCGCACGGTGACCGCCTGGTCGTCGATCGAGTCGAAGTCGTAGGTGATGCAGTACGGGGTCCCGATCTCGTCCTGGCGGCGATAGCGACGGCCGATCGCCTGGGTGACGTCCATCTCGAGCATGTACGTGCGGCGCAGTGACTCGGCCAGCTTGGTGGCCGGTTCGATCAGCTCCGGCTTCTTCGACAGCGGCAGCACCGCCAGTTGGTAGGGAGCGAGGCGCGGGTCGAGTTTGAGGACGGTGCGGGTCTCCTCGTTGACGATCTCGGTGTGGTAGGCGTCCATGAGAAACGCGAACGTCGTCCTCGTGGCGCCTGCCGCCGGTTCGATCACGTATGGGAAGTACCGCTCGTCGGTGTCCTGATCGAAATACCGCAGGTCCTGGCCGGAGTGCTCCGAGTGTTGACGCAGGTCGAAGTCGGTGCGGTTGGCAATCCCCTCCAACTCGTCCCATCCCCACGGGAACTGGAACTCGACGTCGACGGTGGCCGCCGAGTAGTGGCTCAGCTCGTCATCGTCGTGGGGGCGGATCCGCAGGCTTTCGGCGTTCATCCCCAGATCGATGTACCACTGGCGGCGTTGGTCGACCCAGTACTCGAACCAGCTTTGAGCCTCGTCGGGATGACAGAAGAACTCCATCTCCATCTGTTCGAACTCGCGGGTGCGGAACACGAACTGGCCGGGAGTGATCTCGTTGCGGAACGACTTGCCGACCTGGGCGATGCCGAACGGCAGCTTGAGACGGTTGGTACGGCGGACGTTCTCGAAGTTGATGAAGATGCCCTGCGCGGTCTCGGGGCGCAGGTAGACCAGGTTCTCGCTCGACTCGACGGGACCCATGTGGGTGCGGAACATCAGGTTGAACATGCGCGGCTCGGTGAGCGTCCCGGACTGACCACACGTCGGGCACTTGTCCTGGTCCGCGAGTTTGTCGAGCCGGTGGCGCGAGTTGCAGTTGGTGCATTCGACGAGCGGATCGGTGAACGCCGCCTCGTGACCCGAGGCCACCCACACCTGGCGGGATTGGAGGATCGCCGAGTCCAAACCGACGATGTCGCCCCGGAGCTGGACCATCGACTTCCACCACTGTTCCTTGACGTTGCGCAGCAACAGCACACCCAACGGCCCGTAGTCGTAGGCAGACCGCAGCCCCCCGTAGACCTCCGAGGACTGGAACACGAAGCCGCGTCGCTTGGAGAGGTTGACGATGTCGTCGAACGAAGCGGGCATGGGAACTCCAACAGTGCTCGGGAAGCGTGGATCGGGAAAGGGGCGAGTGTAGGGCGGGTCCCCACCGGCCCCCGCATCCGCCTCAGCCGATTTGATCCTCCGCCGAGCCGAATCGGCGGTGGCGTGACTGGAACTCCAGCACCGCTTCCAGCAGCTGGCCCTTCGAGAAGTCGGGGAAGAGGATGCCGGGGAACGAGAACTCGGCGTAGGCCGCCTGCCACAGCAGGAAATTCGAGAGCCGATGCTCCCCCGATGACCGGATGATGAGGTCGACATCGGGGAGAGCGAGGCGGCCGCTGATCATCTCCGCGGTGATCTGGTCCGCCTCGAGCACGCCGGCGGCCACGTCGGCGGCGACGGCTCGCACGGCCTGGGTGATCTCCCAGCGGGATCCGTAGTTGAACGCGAACGTCATCGCCATACGCGTGTTGCCGGCGGTGAGCGCCACGGTCTCGGCCATCAGCTCCCGGTTGCGATCCGGGATCCTGGGATCTTCCAGGTCCCCGCAGAACGTCACCTTGACGCGGCGGTGGTGCAACTCGTCGCGCCGTCGCAGGAGGAGTGCCTCGTTGAACCCCATCAGGAACTCGACCTCGGCCGGGCTGCGTGACCAGTTCTCGGTGGAGAAGGTGAAGGCCGTGAGGTGGCCGATGCCGATCTCGAGCGCACCCTCGACACAATCGAACAGGACCTCCTCGGCCGCCTCGTGCCCGGCGGTGCGGGGCAGCCCGCGGGCGTTCGCCCAGCGCCCGTTGCCATCGAGGATGAGACCCACGTGGAACGGCACGCGGTCGGGGTCGAGCCCGCTCAGATCGAGATCGCTCATCCGTCGAGTACCGCCATCGAGACGAGCCGCCGCTCGATGTGGTACTCGATGAAGCGACGGGTCACCCACATGGCGTCCCGTCCGAGGTGGTCGTCGGCCGGGCCGATGGTGGCGAGATCGGTGGTGGCGAGGGTGGCGAGCCTGGGAACCA